>NZ_RZSR01000523.1:0-4216 GCF_004023265.1 Mesorhizobium sp. M1A.F.Ca.IN.020.06.1.1 | reverse complement strand
GTCTATGCCTACGTCGACGCGCAGGCGATGCCGGATGTGTGCTTCCGGATCAGCTCGCTCCCGGGCGTTTTCCATGCCGCGAAGCCGATCCCGCCACTGAGCATCAAGGGCTCCGGCGACGCCTCGCAGATGATGAAATCTCTCGCGGGGCAGATGGGCCTCGCGTTCGAGGACGCTGGCGTCAAGGTGAAGTTCGCCAACCCCTACTATCCGGGCACGGCATGGACGCAGATGCTGGCGATCGCGCGCGACGGCGGCTTCGACGTCGGCATCGATCGCGGCACGATGGTGATCACGCCACCGGGCAAGGCGCGAAACAGCGACACGGTTCTGATTTCGGCAGAGACCGGCATGGTCGGCTACCCGTTCTTCCAGCAGGCCTTCGTGCTGGTCCGCGCGCTCTACAATCCGGCGGTGAAGTATCAGGGCAAGGTGCAGATCCAGAGCGACCTGACGCCGGCAAACGGCACATGGAAGGTCAACCGCCTCGAGTATCAGTTGGAGGCAATGATGCCCCACGGAAAGTGGTTCATGCTCCTCGAATGCATCGCCGTTGATGCCTCGGCGCCGGCATGAGCGGCCAAGGCTATTTCGGTCAGCAGACCACATCTGACGACACCGCCGAGATCAACCGGCTGCGCTTCCTCATTCGCCAGGAGCTGGCGCAGGCGCGCACGGGCATCCCCGTCAAGGTCGCCGCGGTGCATGGTGGCGGCGTCGGCGCGCCGCCCACGGTGGATGTGATGCCGCTGATCAATCAGACGGACGGGCAAGGCAACCAGACGCCCCACGGCGTCATCTACGGCATCGCCACGATGCGCAACCAGGGCGGCACCAACGGCATCATCAACGATCCGAAGGTCGGCGACATCGGCCACATGACGATCTCGGACCGCGACATCTCGGCGCTGAAAGCCAACGGCGGAGCGCAGTCAAACCCGGGCAGCTTCCGGCGCGGCAACATGTCGGACGGCATCTATCAGGGGGCCATCGCCAATCCGGCCAACCAGGACCAGGCCGTCCAGTTTACCGAGGGCGGAATCAAGCTCTTCGACAAGAACGGGCAGATCATCGAGTTCGCGGCCGGCTCCGTCACCATCACCACCGCGCAGCTGCGGGTGACGGGCGACGTCATCGCCGGCGCCGGTGGGGAGAACATCAGCGTGCTCAACCATCTTCACACCAACGTCCAGCCCGGCGGCGGCACGTCAGGCCCACCGGAGCCCGGAACATGAAGACGCTCCTTCTCGACACCGACACCTGGGACTTAGTGGCGGACGCGTCGGGCAACATCGCTGTCGCCGACGAGCCCTACGCGCTGGCGCAGGACGCGGCGAGCGCGATCAGGCTGTTCGCGGGCGAGCTCTACTACGACACCACGCAGGGCACTCCCTACTTCGACCAGATCCTGGGCAAGGCGCCGCCGGTCTCGCTCATGAAGGCGTACTTCAATCGTGCCGCCTTGACGGTGCCTGGCGTGGTCTCGGCGCAGACCTTCATCCAGTCCTGGACCGATCGGACTGTCACCGGCCAGGTGCAGGTGACGGACGCGGCCGGCAACACCACCGCAGCGAGCTTCTAGCACATGGTCGACACCACCAACGTTCCCCCACCGCAATGGACGGACTCGGGGTTCCTGATCCCGTCGGCCGCGGAGGTGCTGGCGGGCGTGACCGAGGACATCAACGGCGCGTTCGGCGGCGTCCTCAATCCCGCGCTGAACACGCCGCAAGGGCAGCTCGCCAGCAGCGAGACGGCGGTAATCGACGAGGTCAACTCGACGTTCCTCTATTTCACCAACCAGGTCGATCCCGCCTATGCGACCGGCCGGATGCAGGATGCGATCGCGCGCATCTACTTCATCGAGCGCAACCCGGCCCAGCCGACGGTCGTGCAGGCGCTCTGCAGTGGCTTGCCGAGCGTCGCCATCCCGACGGGCTCGTTGGCCCTTGCCGAAGATGGCAACCAGTATCTGTGCACCGAGGATGGCGTCATCGGCGTCGACGGCACTGTCACCTTGCCGTTCGAGTGCCTGGTGGTCGGGCCGATCCCATGCCCTGCCGGAAGCCTCGACCAGATTTTTCGAGCGATCCCCGGATGGGATTCGATCACGAACCCGGATGACGGCGTGCTAGGCAACAATGTCGAGAGCCGGTCGGCTTTCGAGGCGCGCCGTGCTGCCTCCGTCGCGTTGAATTCGCAGGGCTCGCTTCCGTCGGTCCTGGGCGCGATGCTGGCGGTGCCGAACGTCATCGACGCGTTCGTGACAGAGAACGCCAGCAATGACGTGCAGCAGATCGGCGGCGTCTCGATCTATCCGAACTCGCTCTATGTCGCGGTGGTCGGCGGCGATGCTGACGATGTCGCGCAAGCGATCTGGTCGCGCAAAGCGCCCGGCTGCGCATACAACGGCAATACGACGGTCACGGTCTACGACCAGAGCCCCGGCTATGTCCCGCCGTACCCTGCTTATCGGGTGAGCTTCGAGATCCCCGATCCGTTGGCGATCCTGTTCGCGGTCAACATCGTCAACACGCATCTCGTCCCCGCCGATGCCGCGACGCAAATCCAGAATGCCATCGTCAGCGCCTTTGCTGGCGGCGATGGTGGGCCGCGCGCGAAGATCGGCACCACGCTATTTGCGAGCCGCTTCTACGCGCCCGTGGCTGCCCTTGGCTCGTGGGCGCAGATCATCTCGATCGAGGTAGGCTCGAACAACAACCCCAGCGCCGTCTTCACGGGCCAGATCGCCGGAACGATACTGACGGTCTCCGCCGTTGCGTCGGGGGAGCTGGCGGTCGGGCAGATCATTTCCGACACCACCGGCGCGCTGACCGTCGGCACCACCATCACCGCGCTCGGCACCGGCTCGGGCGGCACCGGTACCTATGTCGTCTCGAACAACAAGAACGTGTCAATCGAGACCATGACGGCCGCGATCCCCAATCGCTTCGACATCGCCGTCGACATCGACCAGGTGCCGACGATCTCCCCCAACGACATCTTCGTCACCCTAACCTGATCGATCATGGAAGACACAGGACCTCCCTATCCCAGGCCACCGGCCGGGATACCGAACGGCTTTGGCCAATTCGCCATTGGCATCAGCCCGATCGGCGATTTCCCGCCTTTCGACGTTTGGCGCACTGTCATCAGCCAGTATGCGAATGCGCCCACGCTGACGCAGCTGATTGGGAACATCTTCTCGTATCTCGACCAGACGGCCAACTTCGATGCGTTCTTCGACTACATCTGGAACGTCGACACGGCGCAGGGCTACGGGCTCGACGTCTGGGGCCGCATCGTCGGCGTCAGCCGGGTTTTGCAGGTCACGACCGGGAACTGGTTCGGCTTCGATGAGGCGAAGCCGGGAGCCGATCCGTTCGGGCAAGGCGCGTTCTATTCCGGCGCTCCGCTCACCTCGAATTTCGCGCTGTCGGACGAGGCATACCGCCGGCTCATCTTCGCCAAGGCTGCAGCCAACATCAGCAACGGCTCGATTCCGGCGATCAACCAGATCCTGCTCAGCCTCTTCCCCAACAGGGGCAACGCCTACGTTACCGAGGGCGGCAATTACGGGACATGGTTCGGCTTCGAGGAATCGCTGAACTCCGTCGGCTTCAACCAGGCATCGTTCTACGCGGGCTCGCCGATCGAGACGATGGCGATGACCTACACCTTCGCCTTCCAGCTGACCCCTGTCGAACTCGCGATCGTCCAGAACTCCGGCGTCTTGCCGAAGCCGACCGGCGTCAAGGCGTCGGTCGTCATCATCTAAGGGTCCCTCCATGAAGCTTTCCGCCTTGCCTGCCAAGTTCCCCGTAGCTTGGGGAGCTTCGGCGAGCCCGAGCTACATCCGCTCCATCCCGCTCGGCTCGCAGATCGGGATTGTGAATGGCGCGGCCTCACTGACCGACGGCTTTCCGCCACTCAACTTCCTGCCGGTCGGATCGGGCGGCGTGCCGCCGTTCGGCCAGGACATGAACGGCATTCTGCAGCAGATCACGCAATGGTCGCAGTGGCAGAATGCAGGCGGTCTGGTCCCCTACGATCCGGCCTTCTCGGCAGCGATCGGCGGGTATCCCAAGAGCGCGTTGCTGGCTGGCGCGGCGACTGGCGTCGTTTGGCTGAGCACGGCCGACGACAATACGTCCGACCCTGATACGAGCGGCGCGAATTGGGTCAACATCGGAGCCGCATCCGCGCCCATCATGGT
>NZ_RZSR01000522.1:0-4224 GCF_004023265.1 Mesorhizobium sp. M1A.F.Ca.IN.020.06.1.1 | reverse complement strand
CCGCAACAACGAATTCTTTACCAAGAAGCTCGGCCTGCGCCGGGTGAAGAAGACCGTCAATTTCGACGCACCGGACGTCTATCACCTCTACTATGCCGACGAGTTCGGCACGCCGGGCTCGGTGATGACCTATTTCCCGTTCCCCGACATCGGCAAGGGCCGGCATGGGGTGGGTGAGGTCGGCACCACCGTCTTCTCGGTGCCGGAAGGCACGCTCGGCTATTGGGAAAAGCGCTTCGCCGACGAGGGCGTCAGCGGTGTTGGCCGCAGCGAAAGCTTCGGCGAGAAGCGGCTTGCCTTCACCGGCCCCGACGGCGACAGTTTTGCGCTGGTCGAAGACAAGGCCGACGGCAGAGCGCCCTGGGTGAAGGGCGGCGTCCCCGCCGATGAGGCGATTCGCGGCTTCCACTCGGTCGCGCTGAGACTGAAGGACGGCGGCGCCACCGAGGAGCTGCTGAAGTTCATGGGCTATGAAGAGGTCGACAAGTCCGGCAACATCCGCCGGATGGCGATCAAGAACGGCAACGGCGCCGACGTCGTCGACATCGAATCGCTGCCGGGCGCAGGCTTTGCCAATCTCGGCGCCGGCTCGGTGCACCATGTCGCCTTCGCGGTCGAGGATCGCGCTAGGCAGCTCGAAGTGCGCAAGGCGCTTGTCGACACGGGTTACGGCGTGACGCCGGTCATTGATCGGGACTATTTCTGGGCGATCTATTTCCGCACGCCGGGCGGCGTGCTGTTCGAGGTGTCGACCAACGAGCCGGGCTTCAACCGCGACGAGGACACCGCGCATCTCGGCGAGGCGCTGAAGCTGCCGACGCAGCATCAGCATCTGAGACCCTATCTCGAACAGCATCTGCAGAAGCTGGAAGACTGACGCCATGAGCAAGAACGCCTACATCCACAAAGTGCTGCCCGGTTCGCCGGGCAGCGCGCTGCTGTTCGTCTTCCACGGCACCGGAGCCGACGAGAACCAGCTTCTGTCCTTCGGTCGCGAGCTCGCGCCTTCGGCGACGATAGTCTCGCCGCGCGGCGATGTGTCGGAGCAAGGTGCCGCCCGTTTCTTCCGCCGCACCGGCGAAGGCGTCTACGACATGGACGACCTCGCGCGGGCGACGGCCAAGATGGCCGGCTTCGTCAAGGCGCATGTCGAGGCGGCAAAGCCCTCGGCGGTGTTCGGCCTCGGCTATTCCAACGGCGCCAACATCCTGGCCTCGGCGGTGTTCGCCGAGCCAGGACTGTTCGATGCCGCGGCGCTGATGCATCCGCTGATCCCGTTCGAGCCGCAGGTGCAGGGCAGCCTTGCCGGGCGCCGCATCCTGATCACGGCCGGCAGGCGCGACCCGATCTGCCCGCCGAACCTGACAACGCGGCTGGAGGCCTATTTGCGCGCCGACGGGGCCGATGTCACAGTGGAATGGCACAACGGCGGGCACGAGGTGCGGCCGAATGAAATCGAAGCGGCGCGGCGGCTCTTTGCCCTCTCGCTCGTCGGCGCAGGAGGCAAGAAAAATGGCTGACCAGCTGCCTGAGATCGAACTGGAAGATCGCGGCTCCAAGGGTCGCTACCTGCTGCGCGGACCAGGCGGCGCCGAGGCCGAAATGACCTTCACCAAGGTCGGCGAGCACCAGCTCATCATCGATCACACCGAGGTGCCGGATGTCTTTCGCGGCCAGGGCGCCGGGCTTCGCCTGGTAGCCCGCGCCGTCGAGGACGCGCGCGCGGCGGGCAAGAAGATAATCCCGCTCTGCCCCTTCGCCAACGCCCAGTTCCGCCGCCATCCGGAATGGGCCGACGTGCTGAAATAGTAGCACTTGTCTTCCCCTTCTCCCCCGGGGAGAAGGGGGCCGCGAAGCGGCCGGCTGAGGGGAGTTCCAGGGAAAACCGACGTCTCACTCCGCTGCAGCGCCCCGAACCGTCTCGGCGCTGCGCGCCGATCCATCGCCGCCGGGGGCGAGCGACGCGTCTCGCCCAGCCATAAATGCGAACACGCGTCTGGCATTTGCGCAGTTCGGCCATCTTGCCTAATTAGACAGATCACCTGGGATTCTCCCGCCCCGATCCGCCACCTCAAAAAAGCGAATGGCCTGATGACCGAATCCGACCTCATTCCCGTTTTCGATGGCCACAACGACACGCTGCTCAGGCTCTACCAGTCGAACGAAGCCGATGTCGAAAAGCTGTTCATCGAGGGCACGCCGGGCGGTCACATCGACATGCCGCGCGCCAAAAAGGGCGGTTTTGCCGGCGGCATGTTCGCCATCTTTCCGCCGCCGATCGAAAAGACCAAGCGCAGCGCCGTGCCGCCGGCGCCGAGCGACAACGAACCACTGCCGCCGGAACTGCCGCGCGCCGAGGCGGTCACGTCGACCATCGGCATGGCCTCGATCCTGTTCAGGCTCGAGCGCGCCGGCGCGCTCACGGTCTGCCGCAGCGCCGGTGATGTGCGCGAGGCGATGGCGAATGGCTCGATCGCCGCGGTGTTCCATATCGAAGGCGTCGAGGCGATCGATCCCGAACTTGCCATGCTCGACGTGCTCCATGCCGCCGGGCTCCGCTCGCTGGGAATCGTCTGGAGCCGGCCGAACGCCTTCGGCAACGGCGTCCCGTTCCGCTTTCCCTCGTCGCCCGATACCGGGCCGGGCCTGACCGACGCCGGCAAGGCGCTGGTCAAGGCATGCAACCAGCTCAGGATCATGATCGACCTCTCGCATCTCAATGAGAAGGGTTTTCGCGATGTCGCCGCGCTCAGCGATGCGCCGCTGGTCGCGACCCACTCCAACGTGCATGCGATCTGCGGCCATTCGCGCAACCTCACCGACTGGCAGCTCGGCGCGATCCGCGAAACGGGCGGCATGGTGGGCCTGAACTTCGCCACCGGCTTCCTGCGCGAGGACGGCCGCATGAATGCCGACACCAGCCTCGACATCATGCTGCGCCACATCGAGTCGCTGTTGCAGGCGCTGGGCGAGGACGGTGTCGGTCTCGGATCCGATTTCGACGGTGCCATGATCCCGGCGGTGATCGGCGACGTGGCAGGCCTGCCGAAGCTCCTCGATGCGCTCGCCGCTCGCGGCTTCGGGCGCGCGCTGATCGAGAAGATCGCTTATCGGAATTGGCTGCGTGCCCTTGAAAGGACGATCGGATAAAGTGACAATCTTGGACGTTCGGAATTGGGCCAGAACGCTCCCCCAACGTCGTCATCCTAGGGCGAAGCAGGAGCGCAGCTCCGTCGCGCTGCGGGCTTACGCACCCAAGCGCTTAAGCCATTCCTTGCCGACACCGCGGTCGCGGATGATCGGCAAGGGGTCTTCATGGTCGAGCCGAGCGCAGATGCGGTAGACCTCCAGCGTGTCGGCATCCATCTCGCCGCGCTTGAAGAAGAACATCGCCGCCGCATAGCGGGTGCGGCCGGACCACATCTCGCCGAGCGGCGTGTTGACCAACTGCCACTGCTCGGTCGCTTCCGCCTCCGCGTCCAGCCTGTCCGCATCCCCTTCCACGTCAAAAATCCGCCGGCGGGTTGGCGGTGCGGCGGTCGAGCTTGATGAACGGCCGCGGCACCACTTTCGCCCGCTTCATCAGCTTCTGGTACCGCAGCTCGCGCAAGGCGTAGATCTCGACCCAGAGGTCGTCGACGACCCTATCGCCGTAAGGCCGTTGCAAGGAGGCGATGGCGATGTTGCGCTTGGCCATGGGCGACCACATCGCCGCGCTGACGAGCCCGACCTCCCGGCTCTTCTTCCAGTAGACGATGGCGTGCTCGGCCGGGATGTTGCCTTCGATCTCCAGCCCGACCAGCACATGGCGCAGCTGCTTCTTCGCCCGCGCTTCGAAGATGGGGCGGCGGCCGTTGAAGTGGCCTTTGTCCGGATCGACCATGAAGCCGAGGTCGATCTCGTCCGGCATGCGCAGGCGGTCGGCACGGATGGCGTGCTCGGCAGTGGTGAAGTCGGCATTGGCGACGATCAGCCCGGCTTCTAGCCGGGCGCGATTGAGCGCCGTGTAGCCGATGGCGCGGATGCCGCGCAGCCCGCCCGCCGCCATCAGCCGGTCCCATAGGCTCAACGCCTTGTCCGCCGGCACGAACAGCTCGTAGCCGAGATCGCCGGTGAAGCCGGTGCGCGATATGGTGACGGCAGCGCCGTCATGCGCGAAGTCGGCGAGGTCGAAAACCTTCAGCCGCTCGATGCCGGCAAAGCCGGCGTCGCGCAGGATGGCGA
>NZ_RZSR01000051.1:0-12594 GCF_004023265.1 Mesorhizobium sp. M1A.F.Ca.IN.020.06.1.1 | reverse complement strand
ATGATCTCGACATCGACAAGGTCCTCAGAACGTGCGCGAGATATGGTGTCGCTGTCGAAATCAACGCGCATCCTTGGCGGCTCGATCTCGACTGGCGGTGGCATCAGAAGGCACTCGACTACGGCTGCATCTTCAGCATCAATCCGGACGCGCATTCGATCCGCGAACTCGACCACATGCATTGGGGTGTGGAGATGGCACGCAAGGGGGGCGTTCCTAGGACGCGGGTTCTCAATGCGATGGGTTTGGCGGCTCTGCTTGCGCACCTTTCAAAGCGCAAGTGCGATTCCAAGTCCGGCGGCAAGCGCCGCTCGTCTGCGTCGAAAGCTGCCGCATGAGGCTCCTCGCCCTAGCTTTCGAAGCATAGATTAGCGCTTAATGTTTCGACGTCAGCAGCTTTGGCCCAGTTCGGCGATCGACGGGCACTGTAAATGCCTGGAAGGGGGCCGCAAGCGGACCGGCAGCTTGCAGAGCGGAAGGATCAGACCACTGCGTCCGCGTGCGTGCGATGTCGTTCAGAGGCTCTTGCGACCTGCGGCGAGCCTCGCTGCGACCGGCTATTGTCGCTCGTAAACGCCGCTCGCTGCGATGAGACGCACCAGCCCCGCCTGTCGTCGCGTCTCCGTCTTTTCGAACACGTGCTGCAGGTGGGTCCTCGCCGTGGTCAGGCTGATGCCGAGTTCGTCGGCGACCGCCTGCAGCCCTTCGCCGCGGGCGATCGTTATGGCCACGGCCGCCTCGGTTGGGGTCAACCGATAGAGAGTGCGCAACTGGCCCTGCATGGTCCGCGGCGCGCTGTCCGGATCGGCCACGAACACGATTGCGGCGGGCCGGCCGGTCACGAACCATGTCAACTCGATCTTCAGCGGCGCCACCAGCACGCTCAGCGATCGGCGCGGCACCGGCCGGCCGAGCGCCATTACGCCGCCCACGGCATCCGACCGTTCCGCCGCCGTGGCGATCAGCCGCTGGAATTGTCCGGCATCCGTGGGCTTGGTTGCACGCACAGCAGATTTCTCGATCCTGATCCCGTCGGCTTCGGTAAGCAGTGCTTCGGCCGCCCGGTTGGCAAACAGGATCTCGCCGTTTGCTGCCACGATCAGCAAGCCCTGGGCGACGCGGTGGAGCGCCTCGACATTGGCACTCCTGGCGATCTCCGAACGCGAGAGACGCAGTCCCACGCTCGCCGCGCGAACCAGATGCGGCCCGATGCGGCGCAGCCGGTCGAGGTGCTCGGGCTCGAACTCTCCTGTCGCCTCGGCGCGTCCGCAGGTGAACACGACGCGCATGTCCGGCTCGTTGGCAAGCACGACCCCGATCGAGTGGCACATGTCGCCGGGCCGGCAGAAGTCGTTGTAGAACTCGGAGCGCCGGTAGACCTCGCGCGGCAGCAGGTCCCAAATCGGGATCAACGTGCCGGCGCTCAGCCTGGCGATACACGGCAGGAACACATTGGTCTTGTAGTAGTACTGCGCGTAGGTGAGGTCCGCCTCCGGCGGCATGCGGACCGAACTCGCTTCGCTGCGCAACGTCTTTGCGTTCTGGAACGTCAGCTTGGTGGCGGCGCCTTCGAGGAAATCCGACAGCGTCTCAAGAACCCGCGGCCAGCGGCCGGGTTCGACCGCCGCATCGTAGATTTGTCCGACCATGCCGTCGAAGTCGTGCATGTGTGCCGGATTTCTCCGCACCCTCACCTGAAGGGAGTTGCAGTGTGCCGGAAGCCGGCGTTGCTGACAACCGTTCGCCGCATCTCATAGGTTCATAGGAGGCGCCCGCCGAGGCTCAACGTGTAGCTATCGTTATGTCATCAAAGCTTCACTCCAACCCATGTGGCGAAGATGCAAACACAGGCAGCACCTGGCACTCAAACCAATTGGAACGGCACACACTACGAAACGCTGCTGACGGCGCAAGAGTCCGGCGGCAAGCTTGGGGCATTTGCATCCGATGCCGATCCGGGCGACGGACCGCCGCGCCACCGTCACCTTGAGGCGGACGAAGTCTTCGTCATACTCCAAGGACGGCTACGCTTCTGGCGCGCCGGGGAGACTTTCGAACGCAGCGCCGGAAGCATGATCTACATCCCGGCTGGCGTCGAGCATGCGTTCATTGTCGTGGAGCGTGCGCGATGGATCGCCATCTTGTCACCCGGTGGTCTCGAGGGCTTTTTTCCGACGGTTGCCGCGCAGGGGCTGGAAATTCCGCGCAATCTCGCCGAAATAAAAGCGATCGCGGCCCAGTTCGACATGGAGATTACCGGGCCACCCCTGGTCGTCGCTGGACGTTAGGCGTCGCGCCGACATCATCCGATCAAGGAGATATCGAGCTTCCCCTCGAACCGCTCAACGAGTTCGTGCGGTGTTGAGCTACTCTGGCAATCCGGCTGCCCGTAGCGCGCTGCCAAGAGCCTCCGCGAGCGCGGGCGCGCAATTAACACCGGCAAACTGGCGGCTGTAGCGGAAGGCCGGCTGGAGTTGGATCACGCGAGCGGCGGCTGCCTTCGCTTCGTCCAGCCGGCCAAGCTTGGCCAGCGCGGCCGCCAATTGCACATAGGTGATGCTATGCGCCGGATTGGCTTGGACGGACTTGTAGGCAGCACGGCAAGCCTCTTCGTAGCGGCCGCGCAGCAAATGGCTCATCGCCTGCGCGTCAAAGGCGGCCCAGGCCCACGAATCGAAGGGGCTCAGCCGCAAACCCTGCTTGCTCCATTCTATCGCCCGCTCCGCTTCACCGCTCCATCCGAGAATGACGCTGCCAAGGATGTAGGTCAGGGCCGATGACGGGCTGATGGCGAGGGCGGCTTCCAATGCCGCAAACGCAGCGGCACGATCATGTGCATCCATTGCGATGGAAAAGCCCGCCCATGTCAGGGCGAGAGCATCATCCTGTCCGTGGACGATGGCCGACCGCGCGTGGCGGATCGAAGAAGCGCGGTTGATCTCCTGCAGGCCGGCGCGAAGAAATAGACAGTGATGGCACATCGCGGCGTTGCCATGCGCCAGCGCATAGGTAGGTTCGAGCGCGATCGCACGCCCGAGTAGGACCAGCGCTCTGGTCACTTGCTCCGGCATGCCTGAATCGACATCAGGCTGCGCCTGCAGCACGAGATCGTAGGCATCGAGGCTATCGGGGCGTTTGCGCCTGACGCGTTCGATTTCGGCCTTCCGCACGCTTGGCGCAATCGCGCCCACTGCTGCCAGCGCGATCTCGTCTTGGAGCGCGAAGATGTCGTCGGAGCTGCGGTCATAGCGCTCGGCCCAGACATGGCCGCCGGTCGAAGCATCGATCATCTGCGCGGTGACCCGCACGCTGCCGCCGGCCTTGCGCACACTGCCTTGGAGCACATAGCGAACGCCAAGCTCGCGGCCGATCTGCTTCACGTCGACGGCGCGACCCTTGTAGGAGAAGGTCGAGTTTCGCGCGATGACGAACAGCCATTTGATGCGCGCCAGGCCTGTGATGATGTCGTCCACCATCCCATCGGCAAAATACTCTTGCTGCGGATCGCCGCTCAAATTCGAGAATGGCAGGACCGCGACGGAGGGCTTGTCAGGCAAGCTCGGCGCCGACGTGGCGCGGATGGCGGCCGATGTATCGGGAACATTGGTGGCGACGGCAGGTCCGACATAGCGATAGCCACGGCGCGGCAATGTTTCGATCCAGTCGGCGACTTTCGCGGCGTCGGCCAATGTCCGGCGCAAGGCTGCGATCTGGACCGTCAGATTGTTGTCGGCAACCGCCGATCCGCCCCAGCCGGCGTCGATCAACGCGTCCTTGGACACGGGCACGCCCGCATTCTGGATCAGTAGCCGCAGCAGCGCGACGGCGCGTTGCCCGAGCATGGTCGGCTCGGTGCCGTAAAAGAGAATGCCCACCTCCGGATCGAGGCGAAAAGGGCCAAAGCGGTAGACATCGCCCCTGACTGTCATTGGAGCCTTTTAGCAAATTTTTGGCAACGGATTCACGACTTTCCGGCGCGAGCGGCCGATGTTTGCGCGAACGCTTGCCAGAAACAAGCGCCCTGCCAGAGGAGGATCATATGAGCGCTGATGCCGTCATCCGCATGCCTGACGAGAAGAAGGGCGTCATGCTGCGGGGCCATCCCATGACGTTCCTCGTCACCGATGAAAATACCAGGCATTCCAGCATGTTCGACTGGACGATCCCGCCGGAATTCGCCACCGGGCGGCATGTGCACCGGGTGCAGGAGGAGACCTTCTATCTGCTCGAGGGCGAGTGTGAATGGCATGTCGGCGACAGGACGATCCGTGCAACGCCGGGAACCTTCCTGTTCATCCCGCCGGGCGTGCCGCACAACATCACCAATGTCAGCGAGAAGCCTGCGCGCGTGCTGATGACCGTCTCTCCGCCTGGCCACGAGCATTATTTCGAAGAGCTGGCCATCCTGGCGGCGCGTGGGGCGCCCGATCCAAAAGCGCTCGCCGATCTGCGAAACCGCTACGACACCGACCAACTTTCGACGCTGACGGCGCGCGCGTGAATGGGGCTAGCGCAACCATACCTTGGGGCTGTCGCAGCGTCGCGCTGCTCGCCGGCGATGTCAGTTCAGAAGGTCACGTGAATGTCGCTACGGCCGTAATGAGGCGCAGAGCTGCCGTCGCGGCATTTTCGCGTTGGAGACGCCATCAAACTTGGGCAATAAGAATTCGAGAAGTGCTGATCCGGTGCGCAGGGCTGTTTAGCCAGCCGCGTCCAGAGTGCCTTGGCGCTTCCGTTTTGCTAGAAGTCCCGTCAGCCAATCCGGATCCATTGCCGGGACGGAGGAGAGTAGCAGTTCGGTGTAGGCAGCGTGGGGTGACGTCAGTATCTCGGTTTTTGGACCCTGCTCCACAACCTTCCCTTGGTGCATGACGACGACCTCGTCCGCGATTGCTCTTACTGTCGCGATATCATGGGTGATAAAGATGTAGCTGACGCCGAGTTCGCGCTGTAGGCGTATTAGAAGCTTCAAGATTTCTTCTTGCACAATTTGATCCAGAGCCGAAGTGACCTCGTCACAGATGATGAGCTCGGGATTCGCGGCGAGCGCGCGCGCAATGCAGATCCGCTGTTTCTGGCCTCCGGACAATTCACCCGGCAGCCTGTCGAGGAAACTTTCGTCCATCTCGATCATATGCATGAGTTCGCCGATCCGGCGGTCGCGCTGCTCCCCTTTTAAGCCTAAATAGAACTCGAGCGGACGCGCGATTACCTCCTCGACAGTCTGGCGAGGGTTAAGCGCGCTGTCCGGCGATTGATAGATCATTTGTATACGCCGCAGCAGGTCTTTCGAGCGCTGCTTTAAAGACAAGGGAAGCGGCTGGGCGTCAAATGAGATCGACCCGGACATAGCAGGCAGCAAACCGGTCACGACACGGGCGAGTGTCGATTTCCCGGACCCTGATTCACCCACCAACGCGACTGTTCGGCCACGCGGAACCCTGATGGACACGTCCGACAGCACCTTGACCCTTCCGGCATATGCGGCGGTGACATTGTCGATGGTAAGTATGTGGTCCCGGGCCTCTATCTCCGGCTTGGCAAGTTTGCGCACAGCCCAGAGCGTCCGAGTGTATTCCTGAGCAGGAGCTGTGAGCATCTGCCGTGTACCCGCTTCCTCGACAGTTTGTCCGTGGCGTAGAACCATGATCCGGTCCGCCATTTGCGCCACTACCGCCAGATCGTGTGTCACGTATATCGCTGCAGTGTTAAATTCCTCAACGACCCTGCGGATCGAGGCCAAGACCTCGACTTGAGTCGTCACATCGAGCGCAGTTGTCGGCTCATCGAACACAATCAGGTCGGGTCGGCAAGCCATAGCCATGGCGGTCATGGCTCGCTGCAACTGGCCACCGGATACCTGATGCGGATAGCGGAAGCCTATGGTCTCGGGCTCTGGAAGTTGGAGGCGTTTATAGAGCTCCACAGCATCACGGTTGGCCTCACCTCGGCTGGCGATCCCGTGCGCAACCGCCGTTTCCACGGTCTGATCAAGCAGCCGGTGAGCCGGGTTGAACCAGGCAGCCGCGCTTTGCGCCACATAAGCAATGCGGGAGCCTCGGAGCCGCCGACGGCGTGCTTCGCTCATCGACAAAAGATCGACCCCATCGAACAGCACCGAGCCGCGGGTAATGCGGCATCCTGGCTTGGCATATCCCATTGCAGCAAGGCCGATAGTGGACTTCCCGGCACCGGATTCGCCAATCAGGCCCAACACTTCTCCGCGCTTGAGCGAGAAACCCACACCGCGCACGATCGGGTGCCAGCGCTCGTCGGAGAATCCTTCAACGTGAAGGTCGCGGACCGTGAGAAGATCTGTCCCCCTTTCGCGCGCGATGACACTGCTACTTTTCATCACGCAGCCCGCTCGTTGAATGCAGAAACCAGTCCACGACGAAGTTCACCGCTACTGTGAGAAGGGCAATGGCGCCCGCGGGCAAAAGCGGCGTGACATCGCCATAAGTAAGCAGCGTCGCGTTTTCCCGCACCATCGATCCCCAATCGGCGGATGGCGGCTGTATGCCGACGCCCAGGAACGACAATGCCGCAATGGTCAGAAAAACAAAACAGAATCGCAGACCAAACTCCGCGATGAGCGGCGGCAGAATGTTGGGCAGGATTTCCTTGCGGAGAATCCATGCGGGGCCTTCGCCCCGCAGCTGCGCGACCTCGACATATTCCATCACTACTACGTTCAGGCCAACTGCTCGGGCCAGACGGAACACGCGCGTCGAATCGAGCAGCGCTATGACCAAGATGAGGCTGGTTATCGAAGATCCGAATATCGAAAGCAACATCAGCGCGAAAATCAGGCTCGGGATCGACATCAACACGTCCACGGCGCGTGACAATAGTTGGTCTAGCCACCCCCGGTACATTGCAGCGAGAAGGCCGAGCGTCACACCCGCTGCAAAGGACAAGATAGTTGTGATGAAGGCGATGCCGATCGTGTTGCGGGCGCCGTAGATCAGTCGCGTAAGCATGTCGCGACCGAGTTGGTCAGTCCCGAACGCAAACTCGTGGCTCCAGGGCGCGAATGCCTCGCTAAAGACCTGTGTTTCTCGATATGGAGCGATGAGAGGCGCAAACAATGCGACAACAACGTAGCAGAGGATCACGCCCATACCGAACCAGGCGCTGAGCGGGGCCTTCTTCAGCGCTATAGTCATGCGAGATCGGCGCGTCCGCCTTACCCTTGGCGCCCTGGTGGTCTGGATCACAGGCTCTGCACTTGTCATCGTGGGTGCAAAAGTCTCGGATTGGTTGCGATCGAGATGATGTCGGCGATCAGGTTGAGCAGGATGTAGGTAGCGGCGAACACAAGCGCGCAGGCTTGAACAACCGGTACGTCTCTCGATCTCACGGCATCGACCATCAGTTGGCCGACGCCGGGGTAGACGAACACCACCTCGACAACCACGACGCCGACGATGAGATACGCAAGATTGAAGGCCACAACCGTCACAATCGGGGCCCAGGCGTTTGGCAACGCGTGCCGAAGCACGACCACCATTGGCCTCATTCCCTTCAACCGGGCCATGTCGATATAGGGGCTCGAAAGCATGTTGAGGATCGCTGCGCGCGTCATCCGCATCATGTGAGCAACGATGACAAGCGTGAGCGTGATTGACGGCAGAGCGGCGCGCCAGACGTGGTCCCAGAAAGGGGTCTGGTCGTTGATATTGGCCAGAGTTGGGAACTTCGGCACGACGTTCAGGGTCCAGTTGATCGAAATTGCCAGCCAGACAGGTAAAGACTGTGCGAATTCGGTTCCCGCAAAGGTATCGCGCGAGATAATCAGGAAAGCGAGCATGTAGGCAACGAAGAATTCCGGGAACGAAATGGTCGTAAGTGTTACCGTGTTCACAACCCGATCGAACCAGCTGTTGCGATATAGGGCCGCGACAATGCCCAGCCCCAGCGCCAGCGGCACCGCGATGAGAGCGGTCATGACCGCCAGGAACATGGTGTTGTAAAGGCGAGGTGCGATGATCTCGGCGACCGTCCGCCGGTAGCCGGTTCGACTGGCAAAAGAGGATCCAAAGTCACCCTTTGCCATCTTACCGATCCAGCTGAAGTAACGCTCAACTGGGGGGCGATCGAGGCCGATCTCGTGTTGAAGGGCCGCGACCGTTTCCGGGGTGGCAGATTGACCGAGTGTCGCCTTGGCGAAGTCGCCGGGGAGCATTGCAATCGCCGAAAAAATGATGATCGAGACGACGAACAGGGTAATTAGGCCGAGGCCTAACCGTTGTAGAACCGTCTTTGCGACCGGATTCAAACGCATGCGCGCATTCCCAGGATTGCGCCGTCCGCAGGGCGAGCGACGCAGCTGGCAAACACCCCTACGCCTCCGCCATCCACCAGCGCTCTGCCATCTTCAGTCCGTCATTTTCCCAATTCGGCGCCACATCGCCATGGCCTAGTTTCTTGGATTGGGCGCTGACGAAGTTGTTAAACACCAGCACGATGCTCCCACTATCGTCGTGGGCCAGCTGTTGCATCTCGCCATACATAGCGGCGCGCTTGGTTTCATCCGTCTCGGCTCGTGCTTGGACAAGCAATTCGTTGAAACGAGGATTTTTCCAGAATGACTCGTTCCAGCTGGATTCCGCTGCGAAGGCTTGTGTGAACATCCAGTCGGCTGTCGCGCGACCGCTCCAATAGGAAGCGCACCACGGTTTCTTGAGCCAGACATTGTCCCAATAGGCGTCCTCCGCCTCGCGCACCACATTGACGTCGATGCCGCACTGTGCGGCGGTCTCGCGAATGAGCGCCCCCGCGTCCACCGCACCTGCGAAAGCGGCATCGGCAACCGAGAGATCAACCTTTAGCTTTTCCATTCCCGCCTTCTTCAAATAATGGCGGGCTTTTTCAGGATCGAAACGGTGTTGCGGCTCCGGGTTCTTGTAAAACTTGATCGCCGGCGCGATCGGACTGTCATTGGCAACGGTGGCATGTCCGAGGAAGATTTTGTCAGCGATCTCTTGACGGTCGATCGCCCACTTCATTGCCATGCGGACGTCCGGATTGTCGAAGGGTGCCATAGTGACGTTCATCGGCAAGGTATAGTGGCCGTAGCCGGTGACTTCGATGATCTCGATTTTTGGATTGCGTTTCAGCATGCCGAGTGTCTTCAGATCGGCGCGGCCAATGTAATCCACTTCCCCGGTGGAGAGGGCAGCCATGCGTGCCGCCAAATCAGTAATGGCGATGAACTCCACCTCGTCCAAGTAAGGCTTGCCGTTCTTGAAATAGTTCGGATTGCGCTTGAGCTTGGCCGAAACCCCAGGCTGGAAATTCTCGAGCACGAATGCGCCGGTTCGTGTTCCTGATGCCCAATCCGCCTTCCCGTCCACGCTCGGCATGATGACGAAATGATAGTCGCTCATGATATAAGGGAAATCGGCGTTGCCGCTTTTGAGGGTAAAGACAACCGTTTCTGGGCCATCCGCCTTGATGTCGGAAACGGATTCAAGCAGAGACTTCGCCGCCGATTTGGTATCGACACCCATGTGATACCGCATAGAGGTCACGACATCTTCCGCCGTCACATTCTTGCCGTTATGGAAGGTGACGCCCTTGCGCAGCTTGAAAACCCACGTTTTGGCCCCATTGGAAGATTCGAAGCTCTCGGCCAAGTCCGGCTGTATGCCACCCTTGGCGTCGACCTCCGTGAGGCCGTTGGACATAGCGCCTGAAAAGGCCGTTTGCGTGAAGGTATCCGGATAGCCGGCCGGATCGATGGAATCTGTCGTCGCGCCATGCGCCATGCCAAGTTTGGCGAAGCCGCCTTGCTGCGGTTGTGCCCGCGCTGCGGTGACGAAGATCTGGTCGGAGGCAGCGACGGTCAGACCCGCGGCTAGTCCCAAATGGATGAAGTCGCGGCGGGAAACCTTGCCGCGCCCGATCAGACTTTGCGCGACGCGAAATTTGTACTCAGATTCAGACATTTCCGTTCTCCCATTTGCGGATTTTCCGCTATTTTTTTGAACCCATTCAAGTCAGCCGGTCAGGCCTTTTTCCGCTGGTTCCGTCTCCCTGCACCGGGCTGCTGATCGTTTTGACCCTCACGCCGTCACATAAATGTTGCCGTCCTCAACTGTGACCGGGAATGTTCGCGCACGCACAGTTGGGTCGACGAGTGCGGAACCCGTCTTGATGTCGAACTCCCAGCCGTGCCAGGCGCAGCGCACGATCTCGTTTTCTCGATGATAGATGAACCGCGCATCCTCGACCGGCGCGGTCGTCCCGCATTGCGGCCCCTCACAGAGGGGCGCACCGCGATGCGGACAGATGTTGAGCAGCGCATGGAAGCTCTCTCCGATCCGGAACACACCCACCGAAAGGCTCCGGACTTTGGCAATGACAGGTGTCCCGGCTTCGATCTCGTCAACGCGGCAGATGAAGGTTTTCTCGCCCATATTCTGCTCCGTCAGGCAGCGTTCGCGGTCAGGATGGCAGGAATGCGCTTGTAGACCTCGAGCGCATTCTGCCCCATCACCTTCGCTTTCCAGGAAGGCGGAATGTGGAGCGTATTGGCGTCGTCATAGTCCCAGTGCGGATAGTCTGACGCAAACATCAGCGTGTTCTCGCCATCCATCGCTTCCAGAATGGACCACAGATGCTGCACGTTGGCTGGCTGCTCCAGCGGCTGTGTTGAGAAGCGGATATTACGGCGGCAATATTCCGATGGCAGCATCTTGAGCCATGGCGTTTCTTTACGCAGCGCCTTGTAGTCCGCGTCGAGGCGCCACAGCACCGTCGGCACCCATGCGACGCCGCATTCGATCACGACGAAATAGAGTTCTGGCCATTTCTCAAAGACGCCGTGAGCGATCATGCTGGCGACATGGCTGATCGCCGACATGTGCAGGATGGCGTGCGTTTCCCAGAAGAAAGTAGTGGGGGCAGGCGCGACGGCGTTCCAGTTGACACCTCCGTGCCCGCCGAGGTGAATCGCGAACGGCAATCCCATTTCCGCGCAGGCTTCATAGATCGGGTGGTAGAAGGGATCACCATACGGCTTCACTGAGCCTTGGGAGGCTAGAACCTGGACCATGCGAGGATGATTGCCCAGCCGACGGATTTCAGCGGCCGCCAGCTTTGGATCCTGGGGCGCAATGACGATCGAACCCATGAAGCGATTGTCCTTCGGCAACCACTCCGCGATCTGATAGTCATTGTAGGCACTGACCAGGGCACTAGCGTAATACGGGTTTGCCAACGTTGAGGCTTCAATGGGCTCGTCGCCGGTCAGGACTGCCACCCCGACATTATACTTGTCGAGATGTTTTTCCTTCATAATCCGGTAGTTGTCCGCCTCGGTCTCGGGCCGCACATCTTTTCGGGAGAAATCCTGCGGATGAAACCAGGGGCGATGGCCGTGTGGGAAAGATCCTTTGGGGCCAGTCTTCTCGCCCTCGATGAACATGTCCTTCCAGATGCCCGAAAGATACGGCTCCAAAACCGTGGCGCTTGACCAGTAGTTGTGACAATCGCAGTCGACGATAAACACTTTAGCTTCGCTCCCTGTCTGGCTTAGCCGCGCCTAGCCGTTTACTGCCTCCACCTTCCGCCTTGACAATTCCCGGATCAAGCCAATGATCTCTGGCTAATGATCGGCTTTTTCGATTAAGGCGTGCTGCATGCAGTTGGACCACATCGAGACGTTCCTCGACATCATTGAATCGCGCAACTTCAACCGGACTGCGGACCGGCTGAACATTACTCAGTCTACGGTGAGTTCTCGGATCAAGGGTCTGGAAAGCGCGGTTGGGTCAGAGCTTTTCCATCGTGGTCGTGCTGGCGCTGAGCCGACCGCGGCAGGGCGACGTTTCGAAGCCTACGCGCGAGCGATGCTTTCGACATGGTCGCAAGCGCGCCATGACGTGCGCGCATTCAACCGGTTCGAAGGGACGCTACGTGTGGCCGCACAGGTTGGCATGACACGATCGGTGCTGCCTGGGTGGGTGGAGGCGCTCTGCCAGGTTCTTCCAAAGGCCTCGATTCATGTAGAGTCCGACTATTCCAATCAGATGGTGACCGATCTCAGCATGGGAAATCTCGACATAGCCGTGCTCTATGCACCCCGCTATCTTCCCGAAATTACTTATGCGCACCTCATGGTCGAGGAATATGTGATGGTCTCCACCGTTGCGAGGACGCTATCGGAGGTGAATCCTGACAGCTACATTCGCCCGGGGTACACCGTCGTACTCGAGAAAACCCATTCGGAACTGATCCCTGCCCTGGCAATTTCCAGGCTATCCATGGGATCCGAAAGCTTGGCCGAGGCGATGCTGCGACGAACCGGGGGGAGCTGTTACATGCGCAACGACGATGCCCGCAGGTTCACGGCCGAGGTCCCGTCGTTCCTGGTCGAGGGCGCCCCGACGCTTTACCAGCCCGTCCATACGGCCATGCTCGCCCGGCGCAAGCATGAGCCGATCATCCGCAAGGGGCTTCGTGCGCTCCAGCTCGCGGTGATGTCGCTCGAAACATAGATCGGAATACCCGATCAAAAAGTAGGGCTCAACCCGCTGTTCCGCGAAGGCTTTGGATGGCATGTTGGCGCGTGACTGAGAGCCCAAA
>NZ_RZSR01000521.1:0-4233 GCF_004023265.1 Mesorhizobium sp. M1A.F.Ca.IN.020.06.1.1 | reverse complement strand
CGTCGAGACGCGGAACATGCGGGTGGTGGTGGCCGGATCGTATTCCGGATCGTCGTAAACGCCGCCATTTTTCTGCGCAAGTTCGCGCTTGGCCTTGGACGTGAGCCCATCGGCCAATGCGGGCTGAAGACCGATCGCGGCGCTCAGCAGAAGGGCAAAGATGCGCCTCACGATGCGCCGACCCGAATCGTGCTGTCGGCCATTACTGTGCCGGAAATGATCTTGCCGCTGTCGACATTGCGAATTTTGATGAGGTCGCCGGCGGCGCCCGGCTGCAGCGTGACGCCGGCGGCCGAGATGGTCAGTGCTCCGGCGGTGAAATAGACCTGCACCGAGGCACCCTGCTCGACCAGCCAGGCATCGCGGATCGCGGCCGCCGGAATGTAGCGGCCGGGCACGAGGGTGCGCTTGGCGACCTTGCCCTGAAGTTCCTCGGAGCGCGTCGCCATTCCGTCCGGCTTGTGCTTGCCCGGGACAAGCGTCACCTGCTTCAGCGCCGCAAGCTCGATCGTCTCGCCGGGATAGATGACCCGGTTGGGGATCAGCACGGCTTCGCCGACCGCTTGATTGGCGGCGAGCTGGTTGGCCGACTCCCCGGATCGCAAGGGAGATGGGCCCGTCTCTTGCGCAAGCGCCGGCACGCCGACGACCACCAGCGCAAGGGCCAGCACGGCGCGACGAAAAGCAGGGCAGGAAGCCGGCATGGCCATCGTCGGTTACCTGATGTTCTTTGAGACCACCGAGGCCATGTCGTCAGCGGCCTGGATGACCTTCGAGTTCATTTCATAGGCGCGCTGCGCCGAGATCAGCTCGGTGATTTCCTTGACCGGATCGACGTTGGAGGACTCCAGATAGCCCTGCTCGATGGTGGCGAAGCCCGGATCGCCTGGAACGCCGACATTGGCCGGGCCAGAGGCCGCCGTCTCCTGGAACAGATTGTCGCCGAGCGGCGCCAGGCCCGCCTCATTGGCGAAGTTGGCGATCTGAAGCTGGCCGAGAAGCTGAAGGTCGGTCTGGCCGTCGATACGGGCAAAGACCTGGCCGGTCTTGTTGACGATGACCTCGACCGCGTCGGTCGGCACGGTGATCGCCGGAATGACGGTGGCGCCGTCGGCGGTGACCAGCTGCCCGGTGGCATTGGTGTTGAAGGCACCGGCGCGGGAGTAGAGCGTGCTGCCGTCGGCGCCCTCGATCTGGAACCAGCCGCGGCCGGTCAGCGCCAGGTCGAAGCTGTTGCCCGTGCTGGTCAGCTCGCCCTGTGTATGGACATTGCGCACGGCCGTCGTCTTGACGCCGAGGCCGATCGAAACGCCCTCGGGCACAAGCGAGGTGTTGGAGCGGTTGGGCACCCCTTGGGTGCGATCGACCTGGTAGAGCAGGTCGGAGAATTCGGCGCGCGCCCGCTTGTAGCCGGTGGTGTTGATGTTGGCGATGTTGTTGGCGATGACTTCCAGATTGGTTTGCTGGGCGTTCATGCCGGTCGCGGCGATGGCAAGGGCTTTCATGACGCGGTCCTAGATACTCATGCGGCTGATTTCGAGATAGGCCGAGACGACCTTGTCGCGGATGGCGATCGTCGTCTGCAGGGCCTGCTGGGCGCTCAGCACCGCATCGGCCACTTGGCGGGTGTCGGCGTCGCCTTTGAGCGCCTGGATCGACATCTGCTCGGCGTTCTGCAGCGTGTTGACGGTCTTGTTCGCAGCCTGGCTGAGAGCCTCCGCAAAGCTGCTGCCGACGCCTTCGCCTGCTTTGGTGCCGACACCGCCCTGAAGCAGGCCCGGCGAGGCGGCCTCCGTGCCGTCGATTGCCGGTTTGAACTGTAGTGCCCCGATACCGCCGATCATTACTGGTTCCTCATCAGGTCGATGGTCATGGAAATCAGATCGCGAGCCTGCTTGATGACCTGCAGGTTGGCCTCATAGGAGCGGTTGGCCTCGCTCATGTCGGCCATTTCGACCAGCACGTTGACGTTGGGCATCTTCACGTACCCTTTTGCGTCGGCGGCCTCGTTGCCGGGCTGGAACTCGATCGGGAAGTCCGACGGGTCGCGCGCGATCGAGCTCACCTCGACCAGCGAACCACCGCTCGTCCGGTCGAGCTCGGACTGGAAGCTGATCGTCTTGCGGCGATAGGGATCGGCGCCAGGCGTGTTGCCCGTCGATTGCGCATTGGCGAGGTTCTCCGACACCACACGCAGACGCTCCGACTGGGCGCCAAGGCCGGATGCCGCGACTTTAAGGGCTGCGGTCAGGGCGTCCATGGTCAGCTCTTCACCACCATCGTCATCATCGAGTGGAAGGCTTTGACGATCGCCGTGTTGAGCTCGAAGGAGCGGCGAACTTCGCCGGCCTTCATCAACTCGTCCTCGAGCACCACCGTGTTCTTCGACGGCATTATCGAGCCCGTGACATCCTCCGGCTTGAGATTGAAGCCGGCATTGGTCCCCTCGGGGCCCAAATGGCCGGTCTGGGTGGCCGCCAGCGTCACCGCAGTCCGGTCGAGGACCTTTTCGAACGGTTCGACGTCGTTTGCCGTGTAGCCCGGCGTGTTGGCATTGGCGATGTTGGATGCGATCGCCGACTGGCGCACGGCTAGCCATTGCGACTGCCGGGTGGCGAGGTCAAAGAGGTTGACGGGTTCCATGGGACTCTCCGGGCGAGTACGCACAAGACTAGGCCGCCAGTCTTGCGCGGACCTTGCGCGGAGCGAGCCCGCGGCCCGTTACGAGGCCATTACCTGGAAAGCTGGATCACCTTGTTGGCATCGGTGACGATCACCCACTTGCCACCGCGCTGCTCGATCGCGGCGACGCGGCTGGAGTCCGGCAGGACGGAGCCGCGCTGGACGATCCACAGGCCGGTGTCGTCCTCGATCATTGCGCGGCCATTGGCGACATGCACCATCCTGAATTCCGCCGCGGCCGCAGGGAACGGCTGGTCGCCAGGCGCCGGCGGGGGTTCGTCCTGCACCGTTCCAGTGGCAAGGAGGTCGATATCGGCGTTGGGAACGTCCTTGGCCGTCAGCGGTCCGCTGCGTTCGGCCGCGACGCCGCCGCCCTCGCGTCCGGAATTGCTGCCGCTGCCGCCGAACTTGATGGTCTGGACGCCGAACTGCTCCTGATTGAAAAAGATATACCAGGGAAACAGCGCGCAGATCAGGCCGAGCGTGATGCCGAGCGCTGCGACGACGAAATCGCTGCGCCGGTCCGCTTTCCTGTTGGCCAGGCGGGGGAACTGGGCCGGCGGCGGCTGCGGCCGCTCCACCTTTTTCGGGAACAGGCCGTTGATGAGCGAGTCGCGGCTGGCGTCGGCCTCCTCGGCGGCCTTGGCCTCGGCAATCATCTCACGCAGCATGCGCTCGGTCTGTTGCAGGTCAGTCTCCTTGATCGCCATTCTGCTTCCCCTTGAGATGGCGGGCGAGATCGGTGAACGGATCGGCCGATGCGCGGTCCCTCGGCGACTGCGTGAGCGCCTCGTAGATCAGCGGCACCTGGCGCACGGCGATGTCGAGCTCGGCGTCGGCGCCCCCCTGATAGGCGCCGAGCAGACGGATGTCGCGCGTGTCCTCGAAGCGCGCGATCATCGCTTTCAGCCTTGTCACCAGCATGCGCTGCTCGGCGCTCCAGGCCTTGTCGGCGAGACGTGAGATCGACGACAGCGGATTGACCGGCGGGTAGCGTCCCTGCTCGGCGATCGCGCGGTCGAGCACGACGTGGCCATCGAGGATGCCGCGCACCGAATCGGCCACCGGATCGTTGTGGTCGTCGCCGTCCACCAGCACCGAGATGATGGCGGTGATCGAGCCTTTGCCCTCGGCGCCTGGTCCGGCGCGCTCGAGCAGCTTCGGCAGATCGGTGAAGACCGATGCCGGGTAGCCGCGCGCGACCGGCGGCTCGCCGGTGCCCGTCGCCACCTCGCGCAGCGCATGGGCAAAGCGGGTGATCGAATCCAGCACCAGGAGCACGCGATGGCCCTGGTCGCGGAAATGCTCGGCCACGCGCATGGCTGTGTCGGGCGCGCGCCGGCGCATCATGGCGCTCTCGTCGCTGGTGGCGACGACCGCGACGGTCTTGGCCATGCTGTCGGCGCCGATGGTGTCCTCGAGGAATTCGCGTACCTCGCGGCCGCGCTCGCCGATCAGCGCCACGACCACCGTGTCGAAGGCCTCGGCACCTGCGAGCATGGCAAGCAGCGTCGACTTGCCGACGCCGGAGCCGGCGAAAATGCCGAGCCG
>NZ_RZSR01000520.1:0-4241 GCF_004023265.1 Mesorhizobium sp. M1A.F.Ca.IN.020.06.1.1 | reverse complement strand
GTCGAGGCCTTCATCGCAAAAGCGACCGCACGCGCATGACCGGCGCCACGGCAAGATTTGCTGGCATCGCCGCTCGCCGCGCGGCAGGCGCGAAGGGCGGCATCGCCTCGATCTGTTCGGCGCACCCGCTGGTGATCGAAGCGACGCTCCGCCACGGCGCGAGGAATGGCGCCGATGTGCTGATCGAGGCGACCTGCAACCAGATCAATCACGAGGGCGGCTATACCGGCATGACCCCGGCCGCCTTTCGAGCCTTCGTCGAGACGCAAGCAGGCAGGACCGGCTTTCCGTTCGACCGGCTGATCCTCGGCGGCGATCACCTCGGCCCGAATCCGTGGAAGCATCTGCCCGCGGCGGAAGCGATGAACAAGGCGGCGGCGATGATCGACGCCTATGCCTCCGCCGGCTTCACCAAGCTGCATCTCGACACCAGCATGGCTTGTGCCGACGATTCCGTGGCACTCGCCGACGAGACGATTGCCGCGCGCGCGGCCGAGCTTGCGGCGGTTGCCGAGGCGGCGGTCGCCCGCTCGGGTGATGAAAAACCCGTCTACATCATCGGCACCGAAGTGCCGGTTCCGGGCGGCGCGCTGGAAGCGCTCGACCATATGCATGTGACCGAGCCGGCCGATGCGCTCCGCACGGTCGAGCTCCATCGCCAGGCCTTCTCCCGTCTCGGCCTCGATGCCGCTTTTGCCCGGGCTGTCGGCGTCGTCGTTCAGCCCGGCGTCGAATTCGGCAATGCCGACATCATCGCGTATGCGCCCGAGAGGGCGACGAAGCTGGTCGCGGCCCTGGAAAGCCAGCCGCAATTCGTCTTCGAGGCGCATTCGACCGACTATCAGCCCGCGGAAGCTTTGGCCGCGCTCGTGCGCGACGGCTTCGCCATCCTCAAGGTCGGCCCCTGGCTCACCTTCGCGTTGCGCGAGGCGCTCTATGGCCTGAGCCACATCGCCGACGCGCTCGCGCCCGATCCCTCGCGCGAAAGCTTGCTGGCCGCGATGGAACGCATCATGCTGGCCTCGCCCGGCAATTGGCAGAAATATTATCCGGGATCGCCTGACGAGCAGCGCCTGCAGCGGCATTTCTCCTTCAGCGACCGCATCCGCTACTACTGGCCATTGCCCGACGCACAGCATGCGACCGAAGCGCTGCTGGCGGCACTCGGCAAGCGTGAAATTCCACGCCCCCTGATTAGCCAGTATCTCGGCCATCTCGATGCCGAGGTCGGCGCCGGTCGGATCACGCCGACCGCGCATGAGCTTCTGATTGCCAGCGTCACGCGCGTCCTCGATACCTATCGCAGCGCCACGATCCCGTAAGCCGGCGGATTAGTAGACAGGCGTCGCCATATGTTTGGGTGCCGGCCATTCGGCCGTGATCTCTGGCTGGACCGGCCGTTCGAGATAGGTTGAAAGCACCACATAGCTGCGCGTCGAGACCACGCCCGGCGTCTCGTAGATACGAGACAGCAGGCCTTCCAGCGCCCTTGTGTCCTCGGTGCGTACCTTGAGCAGCATGCAGGTGTCGCCGGCGACCGAATGGATCTCTTCCACTTCCGGGCATTCCGAGATCGCCATCAATTCCGGCGTCTTGCCCCAGCCCCTGGTATCGATGTGCACGAAGGCGAGCAGCGGCTTCTTCACCGCCTTCGGATCGATGATCGCCGAGGTGGCGCGGATGGCGCCGCTGCGCCTGAGCCGCTTCACCCGCTCATGCGCCGCCGGTGGCGACAGGCCGACGCGATCGCCGAGCTCGGCATAACTGATGGTCGCATCGTCGACCAGAACGCCTAATATTTTTCGGTCGATCGGGTCGACCTCACGGGTTGGCTGCTTGTTCCGCTGAACGTCATCTGTTTCTGAGTCCATTTGGAAATTCTCCATTGATGCTGAATTCAATTCGGTCATTATGGAGATATGTCGAACAGTGATCAATCAGCGATTCTGACTGCGGCGTCCCGTGCACCGATCCCGGCCGCAGCCTACCTGCTCACCGGGTGCATCGCCGTCATCGGCTCCAACTCACTGGTTCTCGGGCCAATAGCGCCCGCCGTCGCGGCATCCTTCGCGGCAAGCGTGCCGGCGGTGATGACGGCCGCCGCTGCCTTCGGCCTCGGCACCTCGGCCAGCGCGCTTTTTCTTGCCCGCTATATCGACCGGATCGGCGCCCGCCGCATGCTGCAGGGCGCATTGCTGTTGCTTGCGCTGGCGCTGGTGGGCAGCGCGCTCGCGCCGACGGTGGCGGCGCTGGTCGCGGCCCAGCTCGTTGCCGGCATCGCTGCTGGCGTCGCCATGCCGGCGATCTACGCCAGCTCCGCAGCGATCGCGCCGCCCGGCCGCGAGAGCGGAACGATCGGCGTCGTGCTGACCGGCTGGACGCTGTCCATGGTCGCCGGAGTGTCGCTGTCGGCGGTGCTTGCCGATCTGATCCATTGGCGGGCCGTCTTCGCCGCTGTCGCGGTTCTCGCCGCAACCGCTGTTGCCGGCCTGTCGGTCAGCTCGCTGCGCGACACCAGGAAAAGCGGTCCGGCACCGTCGCCGCTCGGCGCGCTGGCTGTGCCCGGAATCCTGCCGCTGCTGATCGCCTGCGGCGCCTTCATGACCGCCTTCTATGGCGTCTACGGCTATCTCGGCGATCATCTCCATGAAGGTCTCGGCGAGCCGGTCAGCGCCAACGGGCTGGCGGCGATCGCTTACGGGCTCGGCTTCGGCGCGGCGGCGCTGCTCGACGGCGTCATCGACTGTCTCGGCGCCCGTCGGGTCATGCCCTTCGCCTATCTGCTGGTCGCCGCCGTCTATGTGGCGATCGCCTCGGCCAGCGGCACCTTCGGCCTGCTGATGGCGACGATCGCCGTCTGGGGCCTTGCCAACCATTTCGGGCTGAACGTTCTGGTGATGCGGCTCACCGCGCTCGACGCCGCGCGGCGCGGCACGATCATGGGCCTGAACAGCGCAGTCACCTATTTCGCCGTAACCGTCGGCACCGCCGGTTTCGGCCCGCTCTACACCGCCCTCGGCTTCGCCAACTGCGCCCTGGTCGCCGCCTTGCTGATGCTGGTGGCGGCATCGGCCGCGGCGTGGCGCTCTGCCCGGCAATAGGCTTGCGTGTCGCTTCGCTCCTTGGCTAAGGCTGGCTTCCGAACCGCACCGGAGCCACCATGAAGATGACGCTCGAGATCACCGCCGAGCCCTTGCCGCAGGATCTCGCCCGTGTCGGCGAGGGCTTGACCGCCTTCAACGACAGCGATGTCGGTGCCTCGGGCCGGAAGACGCTCGCCGTCTTCGTTCGCGACGACGCCGGCGCGATCGTCGCCGGCATTTCCGGTTACACCGCCTGGGGCTGGCTCTATGTGCAATGGCTCTGGGTCGACGAAACCTGGCGTGGCCGGCACATCGCCGCGAGCATGCTGGACGCAGCCGAACGGGAAGCGCTGGCGCGCGGCTGCCAGGCCGCGTGGATCGACACTTTCAATCCGACCGCGGCCAAGGTCTATCAGCGCCAGGGCTACCAGCCGTTCGGCACGCTCGCCGATTTTCCGGTCGGCCGCAGCCGCATCTTCCTGCAGAAGAAGTTGTCTTAACCCGCGAGCTTTCCACCGCGCATCGGCTGCGGCACCCCGGTGGTGCTCGGAAAGCTGATCGGCAGGCCGCGCAGCACGCGCACCGCGAGGAACGCGAAGCATTCCGCTTCGACCGCGTCGCCCTTCCAGCCGAGCGTCTCGGCTTGCACCACTTCGACGCCGGCACGCTGGCCGAGCATCGCCATCATGGTCGGGTTGCGGCGGCCGCCGCCGCTGACCGCCAGTCGTCTTGGCCGGCGCGGCAACAGATCGAGCGCCTTGCCGACCGCCGAGACGGTGAAAGCCGTCAGCGTCGCCGCGCCGTCCTCCGCGCCGAGCCCGTCGGCCATGGCCGCGGTGAAGTCGAAGCGGTCAAGCGATTTTGGGTAAGGCTTCGTCAGATACGGATGCTGCAGCAGCCGCTCTAGCCTTGCCTCGTCGACCGTACCCGCGGCAGCCAGTCTGCCGTCGCGATCCATCTCGCCGAGGCCCTTCGCCTTGATGAAATCATTGACCGGCGCATTGGCCGGCCCGGTGTCGAAGGCGACGATGTTGTCTTTGCCGTCCCACCAGGTGACGTTGCCGACGCCGCCCAGATTGAGCACCGCGGTGTCGCCGCTGGCGTCGGCCTCTTTGAGCAGCGCCGCATGATACGCGGCAGCGAGCGGCGCGCCTTGTC
>NZ_RZSR01000519.1:0-4241 GCF_004023265.1 Mesorhizobium sp. M1A.F.Ca.IN.020.06.1.1 | reverse complement strand
TCACCGAAGCGCTGGCCGCGGCCGCCGAGGCGCGCGAGGCAGGCGACACCCAGACCGCGGCCGACATCTATGATGCGATCCTCGAGCAGTCGCCCGAAACCATCGAGGCCATCGCCGGGCTCGGCGAGATCCTGTTCGAGGCCGGCGACAGCCAAGGCGCCGAGGCGATGCTTGCCAAGGCGCCGGAGGACAAGAAGGATGCGCCGGCGCTTGCCGCTCTGCGCGCCAAGATGACACTCGCGGCGGAAGCCGCCGCGCTCGGCAATCCAGCCGAGTTCGAACGCCGGCTCGCCGCCAACCCGAACGATCACCAGGCGCGGTTCGACTTGGCCATGGTGCAGAATGCGCGCGGCGAGCGCATGCAGGCCGCCGACAACCTGCTGGCGATCGTCAGGGCAGACCGGACGTGGAACGACGATGGCGCGCGTGCGCAGCTCTTGAAGTTCTTCGAGGCATGGGGGATGACCGACGAGGCGACGCTGTCGGCGCGGCGCAAGCTGTCGTCGCTGTTGTTCTCCTGAGCGTTTTGCCGGCTTGGCTGCCGGCCCCTTTTGCCAGGAGGGTCTTGCGCAAGGCGCCAACTGCGCCAGATAGGCGGCAGCGGCTTGCCCCTGCCGGTTAAGGGTTTAGACAGGCTGGGTTGCGTAAGAGGAGATCGCAGTTGATGCGCTGCCCGGCGACGCTTTCGAGAGTTGAAGTGCAGGCGGAGGGTTGAGGTGCAGGTCGGAAACGCCCGCTACCGGCTCGCCAGGGATCTGCCGTCGAGGATCCCGGTGTTTCCGCTCGCCGGGGCGCTGCTGCTGCCCGGCGGCCGCATGCCGCTCAACATTTTCGAGCCGCGCTACCTGGAGATGATCGATGAGGCGATGGCCGGGCCGCGGTTGATCGGCATGATCCAGCCCAGCCTCGACGGCGCGCTGCGCGACGACGGCGAGCCCGAGCTTTGCAGCGTCGGCTGCGCCGGGCGCATCATCTCGCTTGCCGAGACCGGCGACGGGCGCTACCTGATCTCGCTGCAAGGCGTCTGCCGCTTCCGCGTCACGGATGAGCTGGCGGTCAAGACGCCGTTCCGGCAATGCCGGATGGCACCCTTCCTCGCCGATCTCGAGGAGGATCCGGCCGGTGCCGAGGTCGACCGCCCTGCCCTGCTCAAGGCGTTCCGCGCCTATCTGCAGGCCAACGACCTCGAGGCCGACTGGGAAAGCGTGAGCCGCGCGGAGAACGCCATGCTGGTCAACGCGCTGTCGATGATGGCGCCCTATGGGCCGGCCGAGAAGCAGGCCCTGCTCGAGGCGGCGGACCTGAAGACGCGCGCCGAGACGCTGATCGCCATCACCGAAATTACGCTGGCGCGCGAGGATGAGGATTTTGGCTCGAGCCTGCAGTAAGCGCAATGATTCAGGTGAAATCGGCCTGACCTGAATCTCAACACTTAGGCCGGCGGCAGTTGGACAATGGAAAAGCGAGATGGCGGACGGACGTGACGGGCGCAAAGCCACGGTCGACCCGAAATTGCTGGAACTGCTCGCCTGCCCGCTGACCAAAGGACCGTTGACCTGGGACGCCGAGCGCAGCGAACTGATCTCGCGCGTGGCGAAGCTTGCCTATCCGGTGCGTGACGGCATCCCGATCATGCTGCCTTCGGAAGCGCGCACGATCTCGGCCGAAGACGCTCTCAAGCCGCCGCCGCGGCTCGGCGGTCCGTCGTGAATCGCGCCGGCGGGCCGGTTGCCGCTACTGGAAATTGCGCCCCTTGGGCATGACCTGTTGCGCCGCGCCCGACAGGGCGTCGACATGCTGCCGCACCGGCAGGCCGCGGTTCGCGGAGCGCTCCGGTCCATTCGATGACCCGGCGGGCTGATGCTCGATGGTGGGCGGCTCCTGCAGGAGGACGCTCAGCCAGGGCGTCAAATCCTCGATCCTGTCGGCGACGATGTGGATGACATCCGATTCCTGCTGCAGCTTGCCGGTGACGCGGATGAAGCGTGCGCCCATCACGATAGAGCGGAAGCGGTCGAAGACGCGCGGCCAGATGATGACATTGGCGATCGCCTTTTCGTCCTCCAGCGTTAGGAAGATCGCATTGCCCTTGCCGGGGCGCTGGCGCACCAGCACCAGGCCGGCGACGGTGACGCGGCGGCCGTCGCGCACCGACGGCAGGCGGACATTAGGGGTGATGCCGGCGCGGTCAAGCCGCTCGCGCAGGAAGGCGACGGGATGTTCCTTCAGCGACAGGCCGAGCGAGCGATAGTCGTGGACGACATGCTCGCCGAGCGGCATTTTCGGCAGCTTCGTCTCGGGCTCCAGCTCGCGCAGGCGGAGCGTGGGCTGGTCGAACAGCGGCAGTTTCTCGGCTGCGCTCCTGCCGTCCAGCGCGCGCACCTCCCAGAGCGCCGCGCGTCGGTCGAGGCCGAGCGAGCGGAAGGCGTCTGCCTGGGCCAGCCTTTCGATCTCGCCAACATCGAGGCCCGAACGCAGCCAGACATCCCTGACCGATCGATAGCCGTCGCCGCGCCGGGCGACGGCGGCCTCCATCCCTTCCTCCGAAAGCCCCTTGATCTGACGGAAGCCAAGCCGCACCGCATGAGCCGTCTCGATGACGCCGCGCATCGAGGCATGGCGTTCGAGGATGCGCGAAGGATCGAAACGGGCCTCCTCCAGCCTGCAATCCCAGACGGAATGGTTGATATCGACCTCGCGCACCTCCACGCCATGGTCGCGCGCGTCGCGAACGAGCTGGGCCGGCTGATAGAACCCCATCGGCTGCGAGTTCAAAATCGCGGCGCAGAACACGTCGGGATAGAAGGTCTTGAACCAGCAGGAGGCATAGACCAGCAGCGCGAAGGAGGCGGCATGGCTTTCCGGAAAGCCATATTCGCCAAAGCCTTCGATCTGCTTGAAGCAACGCTCGGCGAATTCCTTTTGGTAGCCCTTGTCGACCATGCCGTCGATCATGCGCTGGCGGTAGTTGCCGATCGTGCCGGTGCGCTTGAAGGTGGCCATTGCGCGCCGCAGCTCATCGGCCTCGCCCGGCTGGAAGCCGCCGGCAACGATGGCGATCTTCATCGCCTGCTCCTGGAACAGCGGCACGCCCAGCGTCTTGCCGAGAATCTCCTTCAGTTCCGGCTTCGGGTATTCGGCTTGCTCCTTGCCCTGCCGTCTACGCAGATAGGGGTGCACCATGTCGCCCTGGATCGGGCCGGGCCGCACGATCGCCACCTCGATGACGAGATCGTAGAACTCACGCGGTTGAAGCCGCGGCAGCATCGACATCTGGGCGCGCGATTCGATCTGGAAGACGCCCAGCGTGTCGGCCCGGCAGATCATGTCGTAGACGCGAGGGTCCTCCGGCGGCAGCGAGCTCAACTGATGCGGCCGGCCGTATTTGTCACGCGCCTGCGGATAATGATGCGTGAGCAAGGTCAGGGCTCGCTTCAGGCAGGTCAGCATGCCGAGCGCCAGCACATCCACCTTGAGGATCTTCACCGCGTCGAGATCGTCCTTGTCCCACTCGACCATCTTGCGCTCTTCCATCGCCGTCTTGACGATGGGCACGACCTCGTCGAGCCGGTCGCGGGTGATGACGAAGCCGCCGACATGCTGGGAGAGATGGCGGGGGAAGCCGATGATCTCGTTGGCGCGTTCCAGCACCTGCCGCGACAGCGGATCGGCGCGGTCGAGGCCGCCGGCATTGGCTTCCCTTTCGCCGAGCTCCGAGGTCGACCAGCCCCAGATGGTGCTCGACAGGGCGCTCCGGACGTCTTCGGACAAGCCCATGGCCTTCGCCACCTCGCGCAGGGCGGAGCGGCCGCGATAGCTGATGACGGCGGCGGCCAGCGCCGTGCGCTTGGCGCTGTATTTCTCGTAAATATAAGCGATGACCTCGTCGCGCCGTTCATGCTCGAAGTCGACGTCGATGTCGGGAGGCTCGTTACGTTTCTCGGAGATGAAGCGCTCGAAGAGGGCATCGATCCGGTCAGGGCCGACCTCGGTGATGCCGATGCAGAAGCAAATGACCGAATTGGCGGCCGAGCCGCGCCCCTGGCAAAGGATGCCCTTGCTGCGGGCGAATTTCACGATGTCGTGGACGGTCAGGAAATAGCGCGCATAGTTCAGCCGCTCGATCAAAGCGAGCTCGCTGCCGATGCGCCGCAGCACTTCTTCCGGGATTCCGGCCGGATAGCGCACGGCCGCTCCTTCCCGCGCCAGGCGTTCGAGCTCGGCCTGCGGTCCGAGCCCGG
>NZ_RZSR01000518.1:0-4242 GCF_004023265.1 Mesorhizobium sp. M1A.F.Ca.IN.020.06.1.1 | reverse complement strand
GGCGAGGCTTGCCGACTGGCTGGCGTAGCGGAACAGTGCGAGCTCAATCTCTAATGCTGAGTTCGAACGGAATCCCTTCAAATGCATCTGCACCGCGCCCGATTGCTTCGACCGCCGCGATCATCCGGCCTTCTCGCCCAAGCAACATATCCGCAACGGCAATCAGCCTTGGATTGGGCGTCGCTGACGGCGAGAGAAAGCGCAGCGTCTTCGCCAGCTCCGCCTCGTCGCGTTTGGGCGCCAGTGCCGCCGCGATAATATAGGCCGATGCCGTCGAGCGGCTGATACCGGCATAGCAGTGCACGACCATCGGTTTGGCCCTGTCCCAGCGATAGGCGAAGTCGAGCAGCGCGCGCACATGCTCCTCGCCCGGCATGGTCATGCCTTCCTGCGCGGCGACGATGTCGTGCATGACGAGATGCAGATGGTTTTCGGCCAGTATCGAGGCCGGACGGATCATCCCGGTGCCGTCGGCGAGCAGCGACAGCAAGCGCTCCGCGCCGGTTCTCGCAACGGTCTCCTCCACCTTCGACAGCGAACAGACATGGATCATCGTCAGCACTCCTTCGGCGCATAGTCGCGCCGCGAGGCCCACGCTGCAAGCGCGCTCTCGAGCCGCTGCCACTCCTCTTCGCTGCCGGGCAGACCGACGCGCAAGGCGTGCGGACGATCGGCAAAATGGCGGACCAAGATACCGCGTTCGCCAAGAGCGGAGAACAGGGAGGCAGCATCGGAGAACGACAAATAGCGGAACAAACTGGTGCCGCCGGCGACCGCGATACCGAATCGGCTGAGCAGCGCGTCGAGGCGCTTGGCATCGGCTGCCAGGCCCTGTCGCATGTCATCCTGCCACCCGGCATTCGCCAATGCGCGGATTCCGTATTCAAGTGCAGGACCGGCGACAGCCCATGGCCCAAGCTGCGCCTCCAGCCGCTCGGCTGTCAGTTGGTCGGCCAGCGCGAAACCAAGCCTGACGCCGGCAAGGCCGAAGAATTTGCCGAAGGAGCGCAGCACCACCATACCACCCTGGCCCACATCGCCGGCAAGGCTGTGTTGGACCGGGCCGACATCCATGAAGGCTTCGTCGACCACCAGCAGGCCGCCCTTCGCGCGAAGCCGCGCAGCAAGGCCGACCAGGCGGTGCCTTTCGATCACTCGCCCATCCGGATTGTTCGGGTTGACCAGCACGGCAAGGTCAGCGTCCGCCAAGGCGTCGAAGTCGCCCACCTCCACAATCGCATGGCCTGCAATCGCGGCCGCCCTGGCGTGCTCGGCATAGGTTGGACCCAGCACCAGTGCCTTGCCGGGCCTCACCAGCGAAGCGACCCGCGGCAACAGGATCTGCGTGCCGGGCGCGGCCACGACATGCGCCGCCGACCGCGCGCCATACGCCTTGGCCGCAATTTCGGCCAATTCGCGCAGTCGTCCTGGCTCGGGCAATCGTGACAGGGCGGTGGCGGGCAGATCGAAAAGCGGATAGGAGTGCGGATTGATACCTGTCGAGAGGTCAAGGAAAGGCTGTGGCGCATGAGGAAAGAGCGCGCTTGCCCGGCCAAGGCTGCCGCCGTGATCAACCGCTGCAACCGCTCCGCTTAGAAGCTTCATGTCGATACTGATCGCTTTCCTGTCACTCGCCATCGAACGTGCCCTTGGCTACCCGGACTGGCTGTTTAACGCCATCGGTCATCCGGTAACCTGGATCGGCAGGCTGATATCCTTTCTCGATCGCAGGCTCAACCGCGCCACCGATTCCGACGAATTGCGTCGCCGCCGCGGCCTCCAGGCGCTTCTGGTCGTCCTGCTGGTGCCGGCGGCCATAGGCCTGGCGCTGCATGTCCTGCTCTGGCTGATCTTTCCGTCCGGCCTGGTCATCGCGGCCATTCTCAGCTCCTCGCTTCTGTCGCAGAAGAGCCTCGCCGAGCATGTCGAGGATGTCGCCGATGCGCTGGAGACCGGCGGCCTCACGCTCGGCCGCATCGCCGTTTCGCGCATCGTCGGCCGCGATCCGGACAAGCTCGACAGGGCGGGCGTTGCCCGAGCCGCGATCGAAAGCCTGGCAGAGAATTTCTCCGATGGCGTCGTCGCGCCTGCCATATGGACCGGTGTCGGTGGTTTGGCCGGGGGTGCTGCCTACAAGGCCGCCAACACCGCCGATTCCATGATCGGCCACCGCACGCCGAAATACGAGGCCTTCGGCCGGGCGGCCGCTCGCTTCGACGACCTGGTCAACCTGCCGGCATCGCGGCTCACCGGCCTGCTGATTGTGCTGGCGGCCTTCATCGTCAAGGGCGCCGACCCCCGCAACGCCTGGCAGGTCATGCGGCGTGACGCGAAGAAGCACCGTTCGCCCAATGCCGGCTGGCCGGAAGCCGCCATGGCCGGCGCGCTGGGGCTCGCCCTGGCCGGACCGCGCAGTTATGGCGGCGAGGTCGTCGAGGATGCCTTCATGGGCGAAGGCGGCAGGCGCGAGGCCGAAAGCACCGACATAAGGCAGGCGCTGGAACTCTATCGCGTCGCCGACGGGCTGCTGATCGGCCTGTTCGCGATTTTGTCGGCGACGGTGATCTATCTGACCATTTTGATCGGCGGCTAAGGCGCCTCAGAACTCGATCCCCTGCTGCGCCTTCACGCCGGCCGCGAAATGGTGCTTGGTCAGCCCCATCTCGGTGACGAGATCGGCCGCCTCGACCAGCAGCGGCTTGGCGTTGCGGCCGGTGACGACGACATGCAGGCCCTCGCGGCGCGCCTTCAGCGCCGCGACCACCTTTTCCAGCTCGAGATAATCGTAGCGCAGAGCGATGTTGAGCTCGTCGAGGACGACGAGGCTGATCGAAGGGTCGGCAATCAGCTCGAGCGCCTTCGCCCAGGCAGCCTCGGCGGCGGCTATGTCGCGCTTCAGGTCCTGCGTCTCCCAGGTGAAGCCCTCGCCCATCGCGTGCCAGACGACGCGATCGCCGAAGGCGGCGAAGGCATCCTTCTCGCCCGTGTGCCATTTGCCCTTGATGAACTGGACGACGCCGACGCGCTTGCCGTAGCCAAGCATCCTCAGCGCCAGGCCGAACGCAGCCGTGGTCTTGCCCTTGCCCGGCCCCGTATTGACGATCAGCAGTCCCTTCTCGATCGTCTTGCCGGCCACCTCGGCATCCTGCACCGCCTTGCGCTTGGCCATCTTGGCTCGATGGCGTTCGGCATCCTTGTAGTCGATGATCGTGTCTTTGATCTCGCCCATGTCACTTCGCCTTGAGCGGCAGCCCCGCCACCATCATCAGCACGCTGTCGGCGACAGCCGCGACCTGCTGGTTGAGCCGCCCGGCGGCGTCGCGGAACCGGCGCGCCAGCGCATTGTCCGGCACGATGCCGAGCCCGACTTCGTTAGACACCACAAACCACGGTCCGCGCGGCTGCGAAAGCACATCCGAGAGCCGCCGGCACTCGGCCTCGATATCGTGGTCCGCCAGCATATGATTGCTCAGCCACAATGTCAGGCAATCGATAAGCACCGGCTGGTGATCGGGCAAGGCGTCGATCGCGCCGACCAGGTCGAGCGGCGCATCGACGGTGACCCAGCCTTTGCCGCGGCGCGAGCGATGCAGCGCGATGCGCTCGCGCATCTCCTCGTCATAGGCCTGCGCGGTGGCGATATAGGCCCAAGGCGACGGGCTTGCCGCCACCAGGCACTCGGCATGCGCGCTCTTGCCGGAGCGCGCACCGCCGATGATGAAGGTCAGATGGCCCTCCGCGCGATCAGGCAAAGCTGTCGCGCAGGCTGGTCGACGTACCGGTGAAGCGGCCGCGCACCACACCGACGGCCGCACCGAGCACCAGCCAGAAGACCAGATCGGTGAGGGTCACCGCCACCACGAACTGATGGTGCAGCCCCTCGGGAATCGCCGTCTCGAAGCTGACGGGCTGCGGCGCGCCGACTACGTGCGGAGCGACGATCAGCACGACCGCCAGAATTGCCAAGGGCAGCGACTTGCGAAAGGCGATCAATCCAAGGCCGACCGCGGTTGCGGCCACCGTCGAAATCCACCAGATCTGGCGCGGCAGAAGTTCCGCCGCCGGCATGGCCGGCAGTTCCGGCGGCAGGCCGAGGCCGGGCGCGAGCGTGAAAACCGCAAAGCCGGCAAGGCCCCAGAACACGCCCTGGCGCCAGCTGCCGATGCCACCGGCGAATTCCGAGACCGCGACCAGGATCAGCGCGAAGCCGATGCCGGTGACGATGTTTGCGACAACGTTGAA
>NZ_RZSR01000517.1:0-4243 GCF_004023265.1 Mesorhizobium sp. M1A.F.Ca.IN.020.06.1.1 | reverse complement strand
GTCTCCGCCGGGGCGACGATGCCGGCTTCTCCGGCAAGGAAGGCACCGTCTGTTTCCACGCGCACTGTGTCGGCCACCTTGCCGCTGCCGGCGAGCACCCTGGTCGCGGCCGATGTCTGGCAAAACAGCGCCGCCGCCTTGCCGAATTTGCGCTCGACGGCACCCAGCCGGTCGGCAAGGTCCTCCGCTGCCCGCCGCATCAGGAAATCGGCTCCGTCGACGGGGTGCATCAGCGCCCGGCGCTTGTGCGCAAGCCAGAGCTCCGTGTCGATCAAAGGCTGCAATGGGTTATTCCTGTTGTCGGCGCATGCCGGACCGATGCTATGGTGGCGCGGGGGTTCTTCACGTGGCCGATCCGGTGCGCAAGATCAAGACCATTGCGATGAAGGACATGGCGCGGCAGGCTCTGGGCTGGCCGGCGCGCCTGTTGTTTCCGCCGGTCTGTGCCGGCTGCCGCCGCCACGTCTCGCAGCCTGGCGTGCTGTGCGGCGCCTGCTGGCCGAAGCTTCGGCTGCTGGAGAAGCCTTGGTGTCCGGTTATGGGCACGCCGTTCACGCATGACATGGGCGACGGTTTTCTTTCCGCCGAAGCGATCGCCGATCCGCCGCCTTTCGAGCGGGCGCGGGCGGCGGTCGTCTATTCAGGGGTCGCGCGCCAGATGGTGCAAGGGCTGAAATACCAGGATCGCACCGATCTCGCGCCCTGGATGGCGCGCTGGATGATGCGCGCCGGCGCCGAACTGATCGCTGAAGCCGATGTTGTGGTGCCGGTGCCGCTGCATTGGCGGCGCTTCTTCCGGCGGCAGTTCAACCAGTCGGCGGAGCTGGCACGGGCGGTTTCGAAGCTGAGCGGCCTGCCTTTCGCGCCGGCTGCGGTGAGGCGCGTAAAACTCACCCGCCAGCAGGTCGGGCTGGAGCGGCACGAACGCGAGGAGAATGTGCGCGCCGCCTTCCGCGTCCCGCCCGAGGCGGAAATCGAGATCGCCGGCCGAAGGGTGCTCGTCATCGACGACGTCTTCACCACCGGCGCCACCGTGCGGTCGGTGGCCAAGGCGCTGAAGAAAGGCGGCGCCGGAGCGGTCGACGTGCTGACCTTTGCCCGCGTCCTGCCGGGGGACTTCCGGGCCGATGAGTCTGCAACTATATAGGGCTTAAGTTGTTGTTTTGGTGCATGTCGCTTTCGCATAACCGCTGGGCGATGGGCGCAGGCAGGATTGCTGATCGATGGTTGATGTGACGATCTATACCCGGATGATGTGCGGCTATTGCACCGCAGCCAAGCGGTTGCTCGAGCGCAAGGGTGTAGCCTATACCGAGCATGACGCGTCGTTCTCGCCGGAATTGCGCCAGGAAATGATTTCGCGGGCGCATGGGCGCACCACTTTTCCGCAGATTTTCATCGGCGACACGCATGTCGGCGGCTGCGACGACCTCCATGAATTGGAGTCCGAGGGCCGGCTGGACGTGTTGCTTGCCAACGGGGCGAGGGTTTGATCATGAGCGTTTTCAAGGCGGCGGCGGTGCAGATGCGTTCGGGCACCAGCCCGGAGCGCAACGCGGCCGCCATGGAAAAGCTGGTCCGCGAGGCCGCACAGCAGGGCGCCACCTACGTGCAGACGCCGGAAATGACCGGCGCGCTCATCCGCGACAAACAGGCTGGTGCCGCCGCTTTCACCAGCGAAGACAAGGACGTCGTCGTTTCGACGGCGCGGAAACTTGCGCAGGAACTCGGCATTTTCCTGCATGTCGGCTCGACGGCCATCCTGCGCGCCGACGGCAAGCTCGCCAATCGGGCGTTCCTGTTCGCGCCCGACGGCGCCATGATCACCAACTACGACAAGATCCACATGTTCGATGTCGACCTCGACAACGGCGAGAGCTGGCGCGAATCCGCCTCTTACGAGCCGGGAACAGAGGGCGTCGTCACCGAGATCAACGGCGTGAAGCTGGGCTTCGCCGTCTGCTACGACCTGCGCTTCCCGCAGCTATTCCGTGCCGAAGCGCTGGCGGGGGCTCAGGTGCTTTCGGTGCCTGCGGCCTTCACCCGCCAGACCGGCGAGGCGCACTGGCACGTGCTGCTCAGGGCACGCGCGATCGAGAACGGCGCCTATCTCATCGCGGCCGCGCAGGGCGGCCTGCACGAGGACGGCCGCGAGACTTACGGCCATTCGCTGATCGTCGATCCGTGGGGACGCATCATCGCCGAGGCCGCGCATGATGAGCCCGCCGTGATCGTCGCCGAGATCGACCCGGCGCAGTCGGCTGCGGCGCGTCGCAAGATTCCCAATCTCAAAAACGCGCGGGATTTCACCGTCAATGCCGGCGAGGCGCCGCGTCTCAGGGGTGCAGCCTCTTGATCCGCTTTTCGCTCATCTGTGAACACGAGCACGAATTCGAAGCCTGGTTCCGCAGCAATGACGACTTCGGCACGCAGAAGAAACGCGGCTTCATCGATTGCCCGATCTGCGGCTCGCACAAGGTCGAGAAGGCGCTGATGGCGCCGGCGGTCTCCACCTCACGCAAGCAGGAGAAGATGGCGCTGGCCATGGGCGACGCGCAGAAACAGGCGCTCGCACAGCTCAAGGCGCTCGCCGACAAGGTGCGGGAGAATGCCGACTATGTCGGCGACAAGTTCGCCGAGGAAGCGCGCAAGATCCATTTCGGCGAGACCGATCCGCGCGGCATTTATGGCGAGGCTACGCCGGACGAGGCGAAAAGCCTCGCCGAGGACGGCGTCGAATTCATGCCGATCCCGAGCTTTCCGGAGGACCGGAACTAAGAATTCCGATCAGCTTTTTCAGCAGTGTGGCGAGCATTTTCCGGTCCTCTGGCGCTAACCCGGCGAGGATTTCATGCTCATTCGCGACGTGGGCGGTAAGGGCCTCATCGATGAGTTCGAGGCCTTTCGAGGTGAGTTGCACCACAACGCCGCGGCGATCGCTGGGATGCGGCGCGCGCTGGATCAGGCCCGCCTTTTCCAGCCGGTCGAGCCGGGCGGTCATTGCTCCGGAGGTCACCATCGTCGCCTCGTAGAGTTCGGTCGGCGTCAGCGCGTGAGGCGCGCCGGAGCGGCGAAGCGTGGCCAACACGTCGAATTCGCCCTGCTGCAGGCCGAAACGGGCAAAGAGCGGCGCGAGCCGGTCGCGCGCGATCAGCGCGGACGCTTCGTTCAACCGCCCGATCACTCCCATCGGCGAGACGTCGAGGTCCGGCCGTTCCTTGCGCCATTGCTCCATAGCTCTTGCCGCACGGTCCATGTGCCTCACCGTAAAGTATCTTGACATTGAGAATCTTTACGCTATATTATCCTAAGTTGGAGCGGCCGCCAAGCTTGGCCGTGAAGCCACAGGATCACGCAGATGAAATTGCTCTGGGACTCCGCACTGGGTCTTCTGATCGTCACCGGCGGATTGCTCGGCATGACGCTCCCCTTCGGCAAGCTGGCAACGGCGGCCGGTGCCCCGGCAATGGTCTGGGCTTTCGTGATCTCGTTCGGCGCCGGCGGCGTGTTGCTCACAACGCTTCTGCTGCTCGGTCAGCGCATCCGGCTCACGGCGCACAAGCTGCGTTATTTCTTCATCACCGCAGCCATCTCCTACGCTCTTCCTAACTTGCTGATGTTCTCGGCCATCCCGCATCTCGGCGCGGGTTACACGGGCATCATGTTCACGCTGTCGCCGGTCATCACGCTGGTGTTCTCGATCCTGCTTGGGGTGCGGCGACCCAACCTGCTCGGCGTCATCGGCATTATCGTTGGTTTTATCGGCGCGGTCATGGTCGCGCTTACGCGTGGGGAGGCCGGCCAGCCGGCCGAATATTTCTGGGTGGCGGTCGGCCTTCTCATCCCCGTCAGCCTCGCCGCCGGCAACATCTACCGCACCATCGACTGGCCCGAGGACACCGGTCCGATCGAGCTCGCCGTCGGCAGCCATCTGGCGTCGGCAACCTTGCTTCTCATCGGCATCCTGACGCTGCTCGGCTGGCAGGCATTTGCTCCGCTCGGCGGCGCGCCGCTGGTGGTGGCCGCACAGGTAGCATCGGCATCGGCGATGTTTGCCTTCTTCTTCCGGCTGCAGGCGATCGGCGGGCCGGTCTATCTCAGCCAGATCGGCTATGTGGCGGCGGCGGTCGGGCTCTTTGCCGGCACGATCTTCCTCGGCGAGCATTATCAGCTTCTGACCTGGCTGGGCGCGGCCATCATCACCGCCGGCGTGCTCATCACCACCAAGGCGCAGAGCCAGCCA
>NZ_RZSR01000516.1:0-4244 GCF_004023265.1 Mesorhizobium sp. M1A.F.Ca.IN.020.06.1.1 | reverse complement strand
GGCTCGCGTCTGGCGCTTATACTCCGCCATGCTGCCGGCCATCAGGTTTCCCCAACGATCAGCGCTTTCAGGACGCGCTCTGCCAGTTTTGCCTGGCCATCGATTTTGCTCGGGAGATCGATCGCCAGCAGGTATTTCTGCCAAACTTGGCGGTCTGCCTCCCATTTCGGGTGCGCAGCGCACAGAGCGACCAGGGCGTCATCCATCGCGTCCATCGCCGCAAACTCAGACTTGGCCGGGATCAGCTTCCAGTCTTCTAACTCGCACTGCCTGCGAGCCTCCGCGGCGGCGTGAATGTGCATGGCAATCGCCTGCATGGTAGGAGAAAGGGTCATTGCAGCGACCCTCCCTTTTTGCTGCGACGGTCGGCCAGGACGCGGGCATGGCAAAGCGCCACCGCCTCAACCATCTGGTTTGCCATGTCGCGGGCGATCCAGGACAACGCGTTCGCCCGATCGAGCATAGGCGCGCTCGGCGCCACGCGCGGCATCTCAACCAGTATTTCGGTCAGCACGCCCATGAGGTGCGCCAAGTTCCCGATGTCGCTTTCAAGGTCGTTCAGATCGTCGGTGGGCGCCTTCATGACGCGCGCCCTTTCCGCCGAGCGGCGGCGCGCTCTTCGTCCTCCCGCTCAAGATCCAAGGCGTGCTTGGCGGCCTCGTCGGGATTACGCCACGGGTCACAGTAGCTGATGCCGAAATGCGACTTGTGCAGGTTCGTCAGCTTGCCGCCGGACAGTTCGTTCAGAGCGTGCATGGCCGAAAACAGCAGCCTTTCGAGAGTGCGAAACTGGCGCTTTTCCTGATACCCCATCTCTTCGTCGGGGTATTGATCCTCAATCCGGGAGACGAAATCGATCGCAACAGCGATCTGCACAAGAGCGCCCTCCGATGTCGATGCGCGGACATTGGCGATCATATCCCTGAGCACATCAACAAGATCATCCTGGTGATGCTCAGCGGTACCGTATATCCGGTGAGGACCGTGCTCTTTGGCGTGCATGGCCTCATATTCCAACTCCTGTAGGCGCTCCTGCTCATCCATGGCTTGGCCGAGTTGAACGCCGTAAACAAAGGCCGGGTCGGCCGGTACTGGAATTTTCACGTTTGCCGTGCTATTCGCTGTCTTAGTCATCTTCTCTCTCAGGGGTTGATGATGTGGGGAGCCGCCTTGGCGGGCGGTTTCGAAATCGAACGACGATCAGTTGGCGCTGGTCGTCGTTTTCGTTTCGCGGTCCATCCGGTCGCGGATGCATCGCACTATTTCCGAAGTTTGAGAGCTGGCGTTCCGCTCCGCCTGAGCCTTGATGAAGGCTTTGGCGTCGGAAGGCAGTCGAATTTTGATTTGCTCTGTTTCCACGTTCTTCCTCATGCGCCGTTAACCGTAAACCTAATAGGTTCCTTGTACCTAGAAGGTCCCTCTAGCGTCAAGGCCCTAATTGGTCCATACACACCGAACTTCGTGTGTTGGAGATCACCGTGGCTCGTCCGAAGCAAAGCGACCCCCAGTTCAAACTCAGGATTCCATCTGCTTTGAAGGACAAGCTCGAACAGGCGGCGTCCGTTAACAATCGAGCGATAAGCGCGGAAATTTTGGCCAGGCTTAGCGAGAGTTTTGACTGGCCAGCGGTCCGCAACGGCCTGAACCATGAGAGGGATTACCTTGAAGGGGAGTTGAAAAAGACCGAGGCAGAACTGGCTTCTGTGCGGGCCGCCTTGGCCGAACAAAAGACAATCACGCAGCAGCTCCAGGCACTGATCGGTGAATCGGCTGAGGACGCGCAGCATCGGCAGGAAGCCGAGGATGCCATCGAGAAGCGTTTTGCCGAGTTGAAGGAGCAGTCCGATCTTCTGGAAGGTCTGAAGGAAGAGCTTGCACACCTTTCTCACGCCCGTGGCGACACCTCTGCGCAAACGGAGGCCTTGCTGAAACAGCAGAGCGAACTGATCGAACAGCTTCGCATCAACCAAGCCCTGAGCGAGCAGACCATCAGCGTATTTCGGGACGCGTTTCTGGATGCGGCGTCGGGCGATGAGAGCGCCTTCGAACGGCTGATCGAAGCGACCCGCAAGAAGAGATCGTAACGGTCGGGTCCCGCTGATGCACGTGCGCGAGGCGATCACGCCGCGACATCCTTCAGCAGGAATGACATCACGGCATTGGCAGCGCGGTCGCACGGGTACTCGGAATCGCTGCCTTCGTACTGGCCAGGCTGTTCGGACAGGTAATAAGCTTGGCCCCAGACCATCGCCAGCACTCGCACTCCGTCGATCGTCTTCGGCGCCAGCGCCACGATCTGGCTTGCCAGCTTCCGGCTAGTGTCAGCAGCCGCCTCGATGGCGCTGTCGTTGACGATGTCGCGGCTGGCGACGAATGCAGCGCGTTCGGCCTGCCATGCTGAATAGAGCGCCTTCCCGAGGGCAAGCAGCTCGGCGTCGGGATGCAGGGCTGAGGTGATGTGCGCGTTCAAAGAAATCTCCTTTGGTGGTGAGTATCGACCGGGAAAGGTCGTGTTGCGTTTTAGGACCAAGCGTCCGACGACTTGGCGAACGCGATGCCATGCAGCGTCAGGGTCTGCTCGGCTTCCGAAACACGGCGGACCGAGGCCAGATAGAGCGGGAGCCGACGCGCGAGCTGCTGGCGGCAGTAGCCGACGTATTTCGGCGAGTGCAGGCGCACTCCTGGCATCAGCATCTCGTCTTTTTCGCTGATCGTCTTCTGATGCTGCTTGATGGACAGGATGTGTTCCGCAGCTTCGCGCAGAGAGAAGCGCCACGCGGTCGCGACGCGGTCAGCCGCATCGGCGTTGAGCGTGAGGGGGATGGCGGTGGCGAAAGTCGGGAAGGAAAGGGCGTTCATGATGGGCTCCAACCACTCGGTTAAGCCCATCTAAGGGGTTTTTGCCTATTTCGTCAATAGGCTATTTCCCCTTATGCGCTTTTAAGGCGCAAATTTCCTTGGATGCCGCCCTGCCGAGCAACGCGGTGGAGCGACTTGGCCGGAAACACTGTGAAGATTTCGCCGACCCAGGCTAGATGCGCGTTCTCGATCGGCTGCGCGTTCCATGACATTAGGTTGACGCGGCCAGGCTGACTGCCGCGCAAGATGGTCTTGATGAAACGCCGGCCGTCGCTGGTCCTTACCGCTGCCTCTTCGCCATAGAAGCTTTCCAGCGCTCGGCGCTGGTCGCGGTAAACGATTAGCACCGCACCATCGCGGAACTGCGGCAGCATGGAATCGCCGCGAACCTGGAAAGCGATCATGTCGCCCGGCAAATGAAAGGGAACCGGGATCTGTTCGAGGCCTTCCACCGGCACCTGCTCAAAGTCGGGCTCGACCTCAGCGCCAGCGCCGACGAAGCCCATCAGCGGTACAAACCAACCGCCCTCTGTCGGTGCGCCCTCGCCCATAATGTCGGCGACCGTCGTGCCCAGGATCGCCACCAGCTTCGAAAACTTTTCGACGCTCGGTCGGCGTCCTCGCTGCAGCATGTCGCGGACGAAAGATTCGTTCAGACCCGCCGCGAGCGAGAGCGATTTCATGGTGTAGCCCTGGGCTTCCATGCGCTCGCGAAAGCGGCTTTCCCATTCATTGTCCACGGTTTTTTTCCCCTTACTCCCAGCACCTTCGGGGGTTGTAGCCCATCGCAACTTGACCGTCACTAGGGTTTTAGCCTAATGGTTAAGGGGAAATTTCCCCTTGAGGCGAGAGATGGACACCCGAACTGAACTGCTGACCGAAATCGCGACATTCCAGAACAAGCTCAAGATGGCCGATTCCAGGATCGGGCAGATTGCGCTGAACGACCCGAAATTCGTGGCCCGACTTCGCGATGGCCGGCGATGCTGGCCCGAGACGGCTCAGAAGGTCCGCAACTTCATGACGGCGGCCTATACCCATATTACGACCGCCGACGGCACGGTGATCATTCGCGACCTCGAAACCGGCATTACGGCTTCGGGCGCCACTTTGGCCGAAGCGTATGCCGAGCTGCGGCGCTTGGTCACCGCTCGGCAGAAGCAGGCTGCGTGATCGACCAGCATGAGCGCGGCGGACGGCTTTATCTGGGTGCGACGAAATTACTTCGACCATCCGATTTTCGCGAACGAGCCCTTCACGGAGCGCGAGGCGTTCCTGTGGCTGGTTTGTGAGGCGGCATGGAAGACGCGGCGGAAGCGCATCCACAACGCCACGATCACCTTACACCGTGGGCAACTGGCGCATTCGACGAGGTTCATGGCGAG
>NZ_RZSR01000515.1:0-4245 GCF_004023265.1 Mesorhizobium sp. M1A.F.Ca.IN.020.06.1.1 | reverse complement strand
ACGCCGAGCAGGGGCAGGCTGCCGAGATCGCAGAGCGCGATGGCGGCGGCGATCCTGACTTCGCGCGAGCGGTCCTGGTCCAGCGCCGAAAGCAGGCTTGCCGTCGCATTCTGCGACCCCAGCGCCGCCAGCATCTCGGCGGCGTGGATGCGTTCGGCCACATTGCCCCGTTCCAGCTGCCTGCCGACGAGGGCCGGCAGGCCGCATTCGTTGAAGGCGACAAGGACGTCATCACGCTCCTCGCCGCGCAGCAGCGAAACGAACTCGAAGCCGGCCTCGATCGCCACGCCCGGCGGCACCGAAAGAATGGCCGTTTTGAGCGTCTGGCGGTCGCGGTCTTCGGTGAAGGCGATCAGCGCCGTCAGAAGCTGCCGCCGCTGTCCGGCTCTGGCGCTGTCCCGGCGCTCTCGCAACAAACGGCGCGCGATCAAAAACAGCATGATCACTAGGGAGAGCGCGCTGAGCAGTATGGAGAGATTCCAGACGTACCACATGGTCAGAACCGCGCCGTCAGCCCGAGCCCGAATATGCTTCGGTCGAATGTCGGGCGTTGTTCATGCGCGATGCTGGCACGCAGCGTCAGCGGATCGCTGACGTCGACGGAGAGGCCGCCAAAGACGGTGCGCGTCGGCACCAGCGTGCCGTCGGAGATTTCGGGGGCGTCGGCATAGCCGCCGAAGAGATTGACATGCGGCGTCACCGCGAGGTCGGCACGAAGCACATAGCCGTCCGCGCGCGTCCCGATATCGTCCTCGGCATGCACCCAGCGGGCGGAAAGCCCCAGACGGCCGTCGAGGAGATAGCCCTGCAGCCAGGGCTGGATGCTGGTGACGTCGGCGTCGGCGAAATTGTCGTAGCGGGCGTCGACGTTGAGCGACAGCGGGCCGAAGACCTTCGCCGGCGCCACGACCTGCCACGAAGCGCCGGCGCCCAGCGAATAGCGCGCCAGAAAGTCGGCATCCGGCGTCGCCGCGGCCAGCGCATAGGCGGAGAAGGCCGGCGAGAAGGCCTGGTCGACGCGGCCCTCGATCTGGACGTCGGTGTTGCCGAAGCGGGTGGCGAGCCGCGTGCGGCCGGAGATCGTCGTTTGGGGCGATAGCCGATAGGAAAGGCCGGCCGAACTGTCGGTCCAGTTGCCGAGCCCGTCGGTGAGATCGCTCACCTCGCTGCCGAGGTCGAGCCGCCATTTGCGCGGCGGCGGCACGGCCAGCCTTTGCTCGACATCGGCGGAACCGGGCTCGATGGCGAGCGCCAGGCTGTAGGCCTGCCGCGCGGCCTCGTCGTCGCCCTCGGCACGGCGCACATCGCCGAGCCCGACCAGCGCCTCGGCATTGCGTGGATCCAGCGCCAGCGCGCGCTGCAACGATTGCCCGGCCCGCTGGTAGTCGGCCTCGAGCAAGGCGATTCTCGCATCAAGGTTGAGGGCCTCGACATTGTCCGGCGCCGAGGCCAGCACATCACCGACCAGGGCGCGGGCGCGCGGCGCGTCGCCCTGCCAGATCGCCAGGCGCACCTTGCCCAACCGCGCGTCGAGAAGGCCGGGCCTGATCGCAAGCGCCCGGTCGAAGAACCGCCCGGCCTCGTCGAAGCGCTGGGTGGAGCCGACAACGAGGCCGAGCGCGACCAGGGTGTCGGTGTTCCTGGGCGACAGCTTGAGCGCGCGGCGATAGGCGGTCTCGGCCTCGGGCAGCTTCCCCGCCGCCCGCAACCGCCTGCCCTGCTCCAACTGGATGGCGACGGGATCGGGCCGCCGGTGGGGCGGCTTCTTCGCCGGCGCCGCGGCAGCCGGAACCGGCTTCGCCTGGCTGGCCTGCTTGGCCTTGCGGATGTTCTCTAGAAGCGCTGCCGCGTCGGCATTGCCGGGCTCTGCCTCAGCGACCTTCTCGGCGAGCGGCAGCGCCGCATCCAGATTGCCGGAGCGGAATTCGACCTGGGCCATGCCGAAGCTCGCATCGCGATAGGCCGGGGCAAGGGAAAGCGCCCTGGAAAAGGCGTCGCGCGCCGCCGGCAGATCGTTGCGGCCGAGCTCGGCGAAGCCAAGCTGCACAAGAGCGTCGGCATTGTCAGCTTTCAACGCCAGCGCGCGCCGGAAAAGATCGGCGGCCTCGTCGAAATGCTGCGCCTGCCTGGCCTTGACGCCGGATGCGTAGAGCTCGTCGACAGTCTGCGCCAGCGCCGCGCCGGGAGCGGCGGCGATCGCCAGGATCAGGCATGCGGCAAAGGCTGAGTGCCGGCCGCGCCGCATCAGCGCTTCCCGCCCTTGCGGGCGATGAGACGCGCCAGCCGGGCCAGTAGCTCCTCGGGAATGAACGGCTTCACCAGATAATCGTCGGCGCCCTTCTCAAGCGCCGAAACGATGTCCTTCTCGGCCTTGCGCGCGGTCAGCATCACCACCGGAGTCTTCGACAGCACCGGGTCGCCCTTGATGCGCGCCAGCACCTCGATGCCGTCGGCCTTGGGCATCATCGCGTCGAGCACGATGATGTCGGGGCCGTCCTGCTCCGCCTTCGCCAGCGCCTCGGCGCCGTCCACCGCTTTGATGACCTCGTATCCCTTCGCCCTCAGCCTGAATTCCATCAGCTCGAGCAACAAGGGATCATCATCGCAGATCAGAACTCTTGCCTTCGCTCCATCCACCACCAGTCCTGCTCCGGTTCCGTCGCCCCCCGGAGTGATGACGCCGCGCGATCTTAGATAAAGCCGATTCGCGGCGGCCGCATTTCGACACAATCACTAGATGAATATTGGGCCATGGTTAAGGAGCGGCAAACGCAAAACCGACTTTGCCGACAGGCATCTTTTGCGCGGCTTTCTCGCCGGCTAAACCGGGCCGGAACGCCCCGAAAGCAGCCTTCTCACCTCGCCCGCAAGCGCCAGCGGGTCGAACGGCTTGGCGATCACTCCCACGGCTCCCATGGCGAGATAACGCTCCACCTCATGCGTCTGGGTGCGCGCCGTGATGAACGCCACCGGAATCGCGGCCGTCAGCGGCGAATCGGCCAGGCGCCTCAGTGTTTCCGGCCCGTCCATGTCCGGCATCATCACGTCGAGCAGGATGAGGTCAGGGCGCCAATCGGCGGCATCGGTCAGCGCTGCGATGCCCGAGGCGCTGGACCGCACCTCGAATTCCGGCTCGAGTTCCAGCGACATCTGGGCGATTTCGCGGATGTCGTCCTCGTCGTCCACATAGAGGATCCTTGCCGGCATAATCATCACTCCTTGGCACTGGAGGCGGGTCTGGCGCTATCGAGCGATGAGACCAACATGCTCCTAACCAGCCTGGCGACATCGATCTCCGACGCCTTGGTCTTGGTCATCATCGCCTGCACCCGGTCACCGAGGTTCTGATCCAGCTCCGCCGCCGAGAACACGATGACTTGGGTTTCCAGCGGCAGATCGATGAGCAGATCCAGTCCCGATCCGTCGGGAAGCAGTATGTCCAGGATGACCAGATCGAAGCGATGCTTTGCCACCGCCTTCCGCGCCTCCTGCAGCGTTTTGGCGGAAGCGATCAAGACGCCTGGACCCAAGCCAGCTGACATCACGGCAAGGACGCCCTCGTCGTCCTCGACGTGGAGGATCCTCGGCCTCCGCTCGACCTTGCTGGCGAGGATCTTGGCGAGAGCGGCGTGAAGGCGCGCCGAATCCACCGGCTTCTCCAGCCAGTCGACGATGCCGATGGCGGTTCCGTTCAGCGAGCGCCTGGCCTCGTCGGCGATGGCGGAGATGACGATGACCGAAATCTCGGAATTCACCGGTGAGACCCTGATGTCGTGGAAAAGCTTGATGCCGGACTCCCCGGCCAGCTTGATGTCGAGCGTCAGCGCCACATAGTCGCGGGAGTTCAGGAGCGCTTTTGCGGTACCGATATCGGGGGCGACATCGCTGGAAAAGCCGTCGGCGTCGAGAAGCGCTGCGATCACCGCAGCGATGTCGGGCTCATCCTCGCAGATGAGGACGCGCAGGCGGCCATCGCGCTTTCGCGACCGGCGCTCGACCAAAACCGGCTTCTCGACACTTCTCTGCGCTTCGGCAAGATCGACGTGAAACGAGGTTCCCTTGCCTTCCTCGCTTTCGAAGGAAACGGCGCCGCCGAGCTTTTCGACGATAGTCTTGACGATGCTCAGGCCCAGGCCGGTGCCCCCCTTCTTGCGGGTGCTGGAGGCATCGGCCTGCTCGAACTTGCCGAATATGCGGCTGCGGAACGCTTCCGGGATGCCGGTGCCTTCATCGACAACGGAGATG
>NZ_RZSR01000514.1:0-4251 GCF_004023265.1 Mesorhizobium sp. M1A.F.Ca.IN.020.06.1.1 | reverse complement strand
CTGCAGAAGGGCGAGAAGGTCGGCCTCGTCGGCCCGAACGGCGCCGGCAAGACGACGCTCTTCCGCATGATCATCGGCCAGGAGCAGCCGGACGAAGGCCAAGTCTCAGTCGATCGCGGCGTTACCATCGGCTATTTCAGCCAGGATGTCGGTGACATGGAGGGGATGAGCGCCGTCGCCGAGGTGATGGAAGGCGCCGGCCCGGTGAGCGCCGTCGCAGCCGAGATGCGCGAGCTCGAGCACGCCATGGGCGATCCCGACCGCGCCGACGAGATGGACGCGATCATCGAGCGCTATGGCGAGTTGCAGCACCGCTTCGAGGAACTCGACGGCTATGCGCTCGACGGCCGCGCCCGCGAGGTGCTCGACGGCCTCGGCTTCTCCCAGGAGATGATGGACGGCGACGTTGCAAAACTCTCCGGCGGCTGGAAGATGCGCGTCGCGCTCGCCCGTATCCTGCTGATGCGGCCCGACGTCATGCTGCTCGACGAGCCGAGCAACCATCTCGATCTTGAGAGCCTGATCTGGCTGGAGAAATTCCTCAAGGACTATGACGGCGCGCTGCTGATGACCTCGCATGACCGCGAGTTCATGAACCGCATCGTTTCGAAGGTGATCGAGATCGACGCCGGCGCGCTCACCTCCTATTCCGGCAATTACGAATTCTACCAGGAGCAGCGGGCGCTGGCCGACAAGCAGCTGCAGGCGCAGTTCGACCGCCAGCAGGCGATGCTTGCCAAGGAGATCGCCTTCATCGAGCGCTTCAAGGCGCGCGCCTCGCACGCCGCCCAGGTGCAGAGCCGGGTGAAGAAGCTCGACAAGATCGACCGCGTCGAGCCGCCCAAGCGTCGCCAGACGGTGGCCTTCGAGTTCCAGCCTGCGCCGCGCTGCGGCGAGGACGTGGCGACGCTGAAGGGCATCCACAAATCCTATGGCAGCCGCTCGATCTATGCCGGCCTTGACTTCCAGATCCGCCGCCGCGAGCGCTGGTGCGTGATGGGCGTCAACGGCGCCGGCAAGTCGACGCTTTTGAAGCTCGTGGCCGGCGCCTCCGAGCCAGATGAGGGCTCGGTGGCGCGCGGTCCGAGCGTCAAGATGGGCTATTTCGCCCAGCACGCCATGGAACTGCTCGACGGCGAGCGCACCGTGTTTCAGACGCTGGAAGACAATTTCCCGCAGGCCGGCCAGGCACCGCTCAGGGCTTTAGCCGGCTGCTTCGGCTTTTCCGGCGACGAGATCGAGAAGAAGTGCCGCGTGCTCTCGGGCGGCGAGAAGGCAAGGCTGGTCATGGCGCTGATGCTGTTCGATCCGCCGAACCTTCTGGTGCTCGACGAGCCGACCAACCACCTCGACATGGCGACCAAGCAGATGCTGATCGAGGCGCTGGCGCAATATGAAGGCACGATGCTGTTCGTCTCGCACGACCGCCATTTCCTGTCCGCACTATCGAACCGCGTGCTGGAGCTCACGCCGGATGGCATCCACACCTATGGCGGCGGCTATACGGAATATGTCGCCAGGACGGGGCAAGAGGCACCGGGGCTGAGGGGGTAGGGCGGCGCTCTGACCTCCGAGCGTAGTAGCGTGGAGAAGCCTTGACCCGTCGGCAGGACAGAGGGGGGCGCGAAGGATCGCGACCGATCTCACCCTTGCGCCGCCTCCTCGTGAGAAGTCACGGCAGGATCCGGGCTCCGTGAGGCGCCCAACGCCCCCACTACTCCCTCGCCAAACCGCGCTCGATCAGGCGAGCAAGCCGCGCCGAAAACGCCCTGGCATCGGCTGGCTTGTCGCCGTCCAGCACGCGCGCCTCGTCGTAAAGCAGATGCGCGGCGTCTTCCTTGAAAGCGCGCTCGCCGTCGCCGAGCTTCGCCAGCGCCGTGACGCGCTCGTGCCGCGGGTTGATCTCGAGGATCGGCTTCGCCGCCTTGTCGAGGCGGCCGGCGGCGTTGAGCAGCCGCTCGAACTGGCGGTCGGGACCGTGCTCCGGTGCGACCAGGCAGACCGCGCTTTCGGTCAGGCGGTCGGAGGCCTTCACGTCCGAGACCTCGTCTCCCAGCGCCGTCTTCACGAAGGCCAGGAAGGTCGCGATTTCGGACGAGATTTCGGCATCCGGCTTGGACGCGGTGTCGAGCAGCGGGATCTCCGACAGTTCGGCCGCGCCCTGCGTCACCGATTTGATTGGCTTGCCGTCGAATTCCGGCGCCATCGTCGTCCAGAAACTGTCGACCGGATCGGTCAAAAGCAGCACTTCGATGCCGCGCGCCCGGAACCCTTCGAGCTGCGGCGAGACCTCGAGCCGGGCGCGGTCTTCCCCGGCCATGAAGAAGATCGCCTTCTGCCCTTCCTTCATCGCGGCGACATAATCGGCCAGGCTGCGCAGCGTCTCGCCGGAAGCGGTCGAGCGGAAGCGGGCGAGCTTCAGCAGCTGCTCGCGCCGCTCGTAGTCCTCGTAGATGCCTTCCTTGAGCACGACGCCGAGATTCTCCCAGATCTTGGCGTAGGCCTCGGCATCGTTATCGGCGAGTTTGCCCAGATCGCCGAGGACGCGGTTGGTGACACCCTTGCGGATCGCGGCGAGCAGCGGGCTTTCCTGGATCATCTCGCGCGAGACGTTGAGCGGCAGATCGGCGGAATCGACCAGGCCGCGCACGAAGCGCAGGTAGCGCGGCAACACGTCGGCATCGTCGGTGATGAAGACGCGCCGCACGTAGAGCTTCATACGACCCTTGCGGTCCTGGTCGAAGAGATCGAACGGACGCGAGCCCGGCACGAAGGCAAGTGCGCTGTATTCGTGCCGACCCTCGGCGCGGAAGTGGATGGTGGCGGCCGGCTCGTCATACTGGCCGGCGATGCTGCGGTAGAAGTCGGTATATTCCTCGGGCTTTATGTCGCTCTTCGGCCTCACCCAGAGCGCCGTGCCGTCGGCGACATCGCGCGGCTCGGCGCCCGGCTTCTCAACAAGCGTGATCGGCACCGGCACGTGGCCGGACTGCGACTTCGCCAGCCCTTCGAGCCGGTAAGGCGTGGTGTAGGAACTCGCATCGTCCATCAGATGCAGCACGACGCGCGTGCCGCGCCTGGGAGCTGCCGCAAGCGGCACGGGAGCGATCTCGTAGGTGCCCTTGCCGTCGGAAGACCAGCGCCAGGCTTCCTCGCTGCCGGCCTGCCGGCTGATGACATCGACATGATCGGCCACCATGAAAGCGGAGTAGAAGCCGACGCCGAACTGGCCGATGAGTTGCGAGTCCTCAGTCGCCTTGCCAGCCTCGACGCGCTCGATGAAGGCACGGGTGCCGGAGCGTGCGATGGTGCCCAGAGCCTCGGCCATCTCCTCGCGGCCCATGCCGATGCCGTTGTCCTCGACGGCAAGCTGCTTGTTGTCGGGGTCGGCCGAAATAGTGATGCGCGGCTTTGCGTCCTCGCCCAGCAGCTCGGGACGGGTGATCGCTTCGAAGCGCAGCTTCTCGCACGCGTCCGCGCCGTTGGAGATCAGCTCGCGCAGGAAGACGTCCCGGTCCGAATAGACCGAATGCACCATCATGTGCAGCAGCCGCGAGACATCCGCCTCGAATGTCCTGGTTTCCGTCGTCTTGGTATCCGTCGTCATTCAGAATCTTCCCACATAGTAACTCTGGCCCGTCGCGCCGCGGCGTGTCGAAGCTGCCGATCTCCGCCGATGAGGGGAGATGTCCGACAGGACAAAGGGGACGCGTCCCGCCAGCCGATCTGTCGCGGAGTGCTTTCTCGCTTTTCCGGTTCTTGTCAATTCAGAAGGGTGCCGTTTCCCTCGCGCTCCCTTTTGCCCTGCCGACCAATCTCCCCCAATTGAACCCTGTCGGGGGAGATTGGCTGTGTCGGCGCCGCGCCTCCCCAGCGTCCTAGAAGTCCATGCCGGCGCCGGCGGGCATGGCGGGTGCCGCTTCCTTCTTCGGCTTCTCGGCGACCATCGCCTCAGTGGTGACGAGCAGGCCGGCGATCGAGGCTGCATCCTGCAGCGCGGTGCGCACGACCTTGGCCGGATCGATAACGCCCTGGCTGAAAAGATCGCCATATTCGCCGGTCTGGGCGTTCCAGCCATAGGCGAAATCGGTCTTCTCGCGCAGCTTGCCGACGATGATCGAGCCTTCCGCCCCGCTGTTCTCGGCGATCTGACGCGCCGGCGCCTCGATGGCGCGCCGCACGATGTCGACGCCGTATCTCTGGTCGGGGTTGTCGGCAGCCACCGCGTCGAGCGCATTGGCGGCCCTGAGC
>NZ_RZSR01000513.1:0-4257 GCF_004023265.1 Mesorhizobium sp. M1A.F.Ca.IN.020.06.1.1 | reverse complement strand
GTTACGGGGCAGCGCGCCGCGCGGCCGCCGAAGGCGTCGAGCAGCTGCGCGCGCACGGCGAGGCAGCGTTCGAAAGCATGCGCGGAAGCGCTCAGGATTTGGAAGCGCAGTTGATAGCCAGCGTTCGCGAAAAGCCGGTGACGTCGCTGGCGATTGCGGCGGGAGTAGGCTTCCTGTTCGCGCTGCTGTCGCGCCGCTAGCAGCCCTCATATGGGGACGCTGGTTTCGCTTATTTCCGGCCTTGCTTCCGGCGAGGCGGTGGCGGCCTTTCAAAGAGCGCGGCAGACCGCAATCCTCTACGGACTTGCCGGTGTTTTTGCCCTGTGCGGCGTCGGTTTCCTCATCGGCGCGGCCTATATCTGGCTGGCGGCGCGCTACGGGCCGTTAGCGACCAGTCTCGGCTTCGGCATCGGCTTCCTGGTGATCGCCGGGCTGATTGTCGTGATCCACAAGCTGACAACCAGCATGCGGGCGCGGCGGCGCGCGCGAAGGCGAAAGGCCGACATGACGGCGGTTGGCGTTACCGCGGCGCTCGCGTTGCTCCCGGCGCTCGCGAAAAGCAAGGGCGGCCTGGGCACGCTTCTCGCGCCCGCGATCGCGCTCGCCGCCTACGCCATCTACCGCGAGAACGTGAAGGCTGGGCCTCGAGAAAAGGATCGCAGCGAAACGCCATAGGCGCGGCAAGCCGGTCGAGGCGGCCGACCGTTGCCGGATGATTGGGAACTTTCGCGGAAAGGGTCCGTTACCCGACCATGCCGTGCTCGGCGTGCCCGCCCCCACACCTGGAGACCGACCATGCCCAAGACCGTTCCTGAAAACGAAGCCCGCCAGGGGCATTGGGGCTGGCATGCGCTCAGGATTCTCGTCGCCGGGCTGCTGCTGGTATTCATCGCCTGGGGCGTAGCCGAGATTTATGGCGTGTTGATCAAAGAGCCGAGCACCGAGCAGCAGCACGTCCCACAACCTCCAGGGACCGAGCAGGCGCCTGCTCCCAGTGGTCAAACACAGTAGTTTGAAGTCTTCGGCCCATTCAGGCTGCCTTTGCCTGCGCGCTGCTTCTAGGGACCAGCACGTTAAGGGTCGCCGGATGGATTTCGACCGTGGTTTCGCGTTCCAGCTTGACCAACTCTCCGTCCATCACCGCCTTGAACTTGGTCGGCGACGAATGAATTTTCAGCACGGCCTTGTCAGCCTGGTGGATCTCGACATGTTCGCTTTGGCGCCACCGGCCGCGCAGCATGGCAAGCAGCAATTTTACCAAGTCACGGCGCCGGCGCGCAACGCTGACATAGATGCCAAGCACGCCGCCGGCCGGATTGTCCGCATAAGGCAGATGACCCTCGCCGAACAGGTTGTTGCTGATGCCAATTCCGGTCGCGCGGGTGATGATGTCGGTCTTGCCGATGGTCAAGGTCACCTTGAGGGTGCGCGGGTTCTTGATCGTTGCCCATGCGGCGCGAACCGACGCCCGCATCTTTCCCAGCCGCGAGCCAAAATCCATCTTCTCGCGGAGCTGGACCATTCTGGCATGCATGCCGATTGAAAACTGATGCACGAAGGGACGGCCATTCGCGGTCGCCATATCGACCGCCTTAACCTCGCCGTCGGTAAAGGCCTTCAAGGCGGCTTCCAGTGTCTGGGGGATGCCAAGGCTGCGCGCGAAAAGGTTCATCGTACCAGCCGGCAATATGGCCAACGCCTTCTTCTTGTTCATCAGAAGCGAGGCGGCGGTGGACACCGTTCCGTCGCCGCCTCCGGCCAGCACGACATCGACGTTGCGCCTGGCTATGGCCTTTTCCAAAGCCGTGGCGATTTCGCCGCCCGCAACGATGTCGATCTGAACCGAATGGCCGGCCGCTTCCAGAAGCTCGCGGACCCGGTCGGCAAAGGCTGCAACATCGGTCGTGCGCAGGGTGCCCCCGTCCTTGTTCAGCACCGCAGCAAACCGCATGCCCCTCTCCGTCCTGCTATTGGTAGGCCAAAAACGAGTTCTCAGCCGCAGGCTGAAACGGAAAGGGGCCGCCGAAGGTTCCGCGTCAGCGAGCAAGTCAAGCGCCGTGGACCGGCGCCGTTTGGAACAAGGCTCCCCTCACGACGTTGTGAAATTGTGGAATATTGCCGCGCTCGCCCTTGCCTTGTGCGAGGCCGCGAACGCGGCGCGTAGGAAATCAGGCACGAGGAGAGACGATCATGATCCGCACTCTTTTTGCAACGACCGCGCTTGCAACCCTCCTAGCAACCGGGGCCTTTGCGCAGAACACAACGCCTGCACCGGCGCAGGCGCCCGCCACCGAAACCCCCGCGCCCGCCGCCGAGACCCAAGCTCCAGTAGTACGTGCAGACGGGGCGCTGATGACCAATATCATCGGTGAATCGGTCTATAATGGGACCGGCGACGATGCCGAAGACATCGGCAAGGTCGACGACGTCGTTTTCGATGCAAGCGGCAACGTAAAATCCGTCATCATCGGCGTCGGCGGATTTCTTGGCGTCGGCACCAAGGATGTCGCCTTCGATTACAACAAGCTGGAATGGGCCGAGAAGAACGGCGACCGCTGGCTCGTAGCGAAGACGACCAAAGACGAGCTGAACGCACAGGCGGCCTTCGATCGCAAGGCCTATGATCCGGCCCCGGCGCAAACGACCGATGCCACGCAGCCTGCGACCACCGACACCGGAACGGCGCAAGCGCCCGCGCAGCCGGCCCAGCCGGTAGAGAAGGCTGAAGGCAATCTCGCCACCAACATCATGGGCGAGTCGGTCTATAACGGAACCGCCGACGACGCCCAAAAGATCGGTGACGTCAACGACATCGTTCTTGCCAAGGACGGCAAGGCCGAATCCCTCGTGATCGGCGTCGGCGGCTTCCTGGGCATTGGCGAGAAGAACGTTACCTTCGACTTCGCCAAGGCCAAATGGGCAGAGAAGAATGGCGATCGCTGGTTGATCGCCGAGACGACGAAGGAAGAGCTGGAGGCTCAGCCGGACTTCAACCGCAAGGCCTATGATCCGGCGCCGGCCGCAGCCACCACGGCTTCGAACACTGCTCCGGCAACGACCACCCCTGCCGTGACCTCGTCCGACACCACGGCCGACAAGGAGGCCAAACCGGCTCAGCCGGCCCAGACGACGGCTGAGACCAAGCCCGCGGCGCCGGCTGCGAATACGACGGCTGAGAACAAGCCAGCCGATACCGGCACAGCCGCCACCGACACGACCAAGACAGCCTCGATCGACAAATCGACGTTGAACGAAATGCCGATGGGCAACATCAGAGTCGACGATCTGAAGGGCACCACGGTATACGGCGCCAACGATGTCGAGATCGGCGAGATTGGCGACGTCGTGCTGACGCCCGACAACAAGCCGGATGCGGTGGTTATCGATGTCGGCGGTTTCCTCGGCATCGGCGAGAAGGAAGTCGCCCTCGGCATGGATAAGCTGAAGTTCATGACCGACAAGGACGGCAACAAGTATCTCTACACCAACTTCACCAAGGAGCAGTTGGAGGCGCAGGCAGCCTACGACAAGAGCTCCTATGCCGCAAACCGCGACAAGCAGAGGATGGTCCTGCAGTAAGGGACCAGGCAGCAGCAGCAGGCAGCAGGGAATACGCGTTTCGCTATTCCCTGCTGCCTGCTGTCTTGCTCACGTGGCCGACCACTCCGTCCTTTGTCAGCTCCGCCAGCGCGAGTGATTGGTCGAGATGGTTGGCGCGCCAGGTGAGCATCTTCTCGGCGAGTTCCACGCGCACCGGCAGATAGGCGGGGTCGTGCGCGACGTTGCTCAACTCGTCCGGATCCTTAGACAGGTCGAAGAGAAGCGGCGGCAGGCCGCCGCCGAAATGGACATATTTGAAAGCCTCGGTGCGAAGGACGGCAAGGTTGCAGTCGCGTGAGCCGATGCCGAAATGCCGCTCGGCTTCGCCGTCGGCGACCGAGCGGAAATCGAATTCCCAGTGCGCCGCGTCGCGCCAGTCGGCCGGCTCCTCGCCGTCGAGCCAGGACGCCAGCGACCTGCCGTCGAGGTGCGGTTCGGGTGCTGCGCCGATCAGGTCGAGCAAGGTCGGGAAGACGTCCACCGCCTCGGTGAAACGATCGATGGAAGCGCCGGCCGCTTCTGTCCGGCGCGGATCGCGCACGATCAGCGGAATGTGGTAGCTGGCGTCGAAGAAGCCGCCTTTGCCAAGCATGAAGTGGTCGCCCATCATCTCGGCATGATCTCCGAGCTCGACGCGCAGCTCGGCCGCATCTGGGA
>NZ_RZSR01000512.1:0-4264 GCF_004023265.1 Mesorhizobium sp. M1A.F.Ca.IN.020.06.1.1 | reverse complement strand
ATCCTGCTTGGCGAGCGACCGTTCAAGGGCGGGGACTGGATCGTCGCCGGCGACATCAGCGGCACGGTCAGAAAGATAAGCGTGCGCGCCACCGAGATCGAGACGTTCCAGCGCCAGTCGGTGATCCTGCCGAACTCGAACCTCATCAACAATGCGGTCGGCAACTGGACGCACCGCAACAAGCTTGGCCGCGTCGACATCAAGGTGGGCGTCGCCTATGGCAGCGACGTCAAGCGCGTCCACGCCATCCTGCTCGGCATTGCCCGCGCCCATCCGATGGTGCTCAAGAACCCCGAGCCCTTCGTGCTGTTTGCCAATTTCGGCCCGGCTGCACTGGAATTCGAGATCCGCGTGTTCGTCGCCGACGTGTTGAACGGCAGCATCGTCCAGAACGACATCCGATTCGCGATCTTCGACATCTTCGAAGACGAGCACATCGAGATCCCGTCGGCGCCCCGCGCCGTGGTCGAGAGCAAGAAGCATGAGCCATGGCCGATCGACGACGACAAGATCGAGGCCGAATTCGCCGAACGCGAGCGGCTGGAAGCGGAGGCCGCGGCCGAGCAGGCGCGTCTGGCTAAAGCCAAGAGAAGAGGCCGCAAGCCCGACCCCGACTAGCTTTGGCGGCCGCCGAAGCCGATTGTGGCATGAATGCGGCATTCAGTTGCGGTTCACGTTACATCTCATATAAGCTCTCACGCAAAGTGCGAGAATGCCTTGCGAAATTGAACAGAGGCGGTGTGGAAACACCGGAATTGCAATGTGGAAGTCTGTCGTTGCCGCCGTCGCTTTCCTGGCCCTTAGCGGTTCGGCTTTTGCCGCCAGCGCGGTCAACAAGGACGCCCAGACGCGGACGTTGATCGTGACCGAAGGCGGCGGCAAGACCGAGCTGGCGCTGGCCGCCGGCGAGACTGTGGAGTTCTGCCCGAATGGCTGCTTCGTCACCCTGCCCAATGGTGATCTCGAAGCGCTGACCGGTTCGGAAACGGTCGAGATCTCCGGCGGCGTTGCGCGGATCAAGTAAGAACTCCTTGAATATGATCGGCACGGCCGGGCGTTTGTCCGGCCTTTTATCATTTCCGGACGCGTTACCGCCCCGGCATGATCAAGATCGAGGTCGGAGCGCTCGCCCGCGGCCGAGATCGGCCAGCTCGTGGTCAAGCTTTAAGACCGCCGGCTACCAGGTCGGCCTCCAGGCCGAGGACCATCTGGGCTTTCGCCGAGCGAAATCGCATCCCGAGCCGAGCCGGCGCGCCGGGTCGCGCGGCATCCGCGACGTGTCGCAAACAGGCGGTAGCTCAATCCGCGTCCTCTGCATATTCTGGCAATTCGAACGGGCGCCGGCGCGCCCGCTTTAGCACTTTGGAGTCGCGGGCATGGCAGAGTTTCCGAAAAAGTCGAAGGTCGTCATCGTTGGTCTTGGCGGTATTGTCGGCGCGTCGGTCGCCCATCACCTGATCGAGCGCGGTTGGGACGACATCGTGGGCATCGACAAGTCGGGCATCCCGACCGATATCGGCTCGACCGCGCATGCCTCGGACTTCTGCTACACGACCAGCCACGATTTTCTCTCCTGCTGGACGACGCTCTATTCCATCGATTTCTACGAGAAGATGGGGCATTACGCGCGCATCGGCGGCCTCGAAGTCGCGCGCGTCGGCGACGATGGCCGCATGGACGAGATCAAGCGCAAGATTGCTTCCGCCAAGGCATTCGGCACCCGCGCGCGCCTGATCGAGCCGGCCGAGATCAAGCAGAAGTTCCCGCTGATCGAGGAGCATCTTGTGCAGGGCGGGTTGTGGGACCCCGACGCCGGTCTCGTCATCCCGCGCTCGCAGACGGTGGCCGGCAAGCTCGTCGACCAGGGTGTCGCTTCCGGCAAACTCCAGGCTTTCGCCAACACCTCGGCCAAGGACCTGATCGTCGAGAACGGCCGCATCAAGGGCGTCGTGACCGAGCGCGGCACGATCGAAGCCGATTATGTGGTCGTCTGCACCGGCATTTGGGGCCGGCTGACCGCGGCACTGGTCGTCGAAGACCTGCCGGTCATGCCGATCGACCACCCGCTGACCTTCTTCGGCCCGTATAACGAGTTCGCCGGCACCGGCAAGGAGATCGGCTGGCCGCTGCTGCGCGACCAGGGCAACTCGGCCTATATGCGCGACACCGGGGATCCCAAGACCGCGGAGGGCGGGCAGATCGAATGGGGCTATTACGAGGAGACCAATCCGCGCCTTTGCCATCCGCGCGACCTGCTGGAAAAAGACCAGGCGCGGCTCTCGCCCTCGCAGCGCGACCTCGACATGGAGCAGATCATGGCGCCGCTGGAGCGCGCCATGGAACTGACGCCGATCCTCGGCGAGCTCGGCTACAATGAAGGCCATTCCTTCAACGGGCTGCTGCAGGTGACGACCGATGGCGGGCCTTCGATGGGCGAAAGCCAGAAGGTCAGGGGCCTCTGGTACGCCGTCGCCATCTGGGTCAAGGACGGCCCGGGTATGGGCAAGCTGATCGCCGACTGGATGACCGACGGCCGCACCGCGATCGATCATCACGCCATCGACTATGCGCGCTTCTACCCGCACCAGACGAAGGAAGAGTTCATCTGGGATCGCTGCACCGAGACGGCGATGAAGGTCTACAATCCGGCGGTGCATCCGCGCGAGCCGTTCTCCAAGGGCCGCAACATCCGCCGCTCGCCGTTCTGGGAGCGCGAGAAGGAACTCGGCGGCTACTTCATGGAGCTAGGCGGCTGGGAGCGCGCCCATGGCTATGCCGCCAACGAGCATCTCCTGGAAAAATACGCCAACCGCGTCCCGGTGCGCGAGAATGAGTGGGACAACCGCCATTTCTGGCGCGTCTCCAATGCCGAGCATCTGGCGATGAGCGAGGATTGCGGCATCGTCAACCTCTCGCATTTTTCGATGTACGACGTGGAGGGGCCGGATCATGTCGCGCTGCTGGAATGGCTGTGCGCGGCCAAGATCGGCGGCGACAACAATATCGGCAAGGGCATCTACACCCACTTCCTCGACGAGGAGGGCATGGTGCGCGCCGACTTCACCGTGATCCGCATGGCCGATCGCTGCCGCGTCATCGACGGCGCCGACGCCGGGCCGCGCGACTTCCGCTACATGCAGCGCACCGCGCAGGACAAAGGTTTCGATGTCACTGTCACCGACGTCACCGAAAAATACGTCACCATCGGCATCTGGGGACCGAATGCGCGCACGACGCTGCAGAAGGTGGTCGAGGACCCGAACGGGCTGACGCCGGACAATTTCCCGTTCGCGGCGATCAAGCCGATCAGGATCGGCGGAAAGGACGTCACGGCCTTCCGCATCTCCTATGTCGGCGAGCAGGGCTGGGAACTGCATATGCGCTATGAGGACGGGCTCGCCGTCTGGGACGCGCTGCGCTCGACCGGTGTGATGCCGTTCGGCGTCGAGACCTACGCCAACACGCGCCGCATGGAGAAGAGCCTGCGGCTGCAGAACGCCGACCTCTTGACCGAATACAATCTGCTCGAGGCAGATCTTGCCCGCCCGAAGGTCAAGGAGAACGACTTCTGCGGCAAGGCCAAGCACCTGGAATATCGCGCCCGCGAGCATCAGCCGGCTATGCTCTGCACGCTGGTGATGACCGAGAACACCGATTCCAAGGGCGTCGCGCGCTATCCGGTCGGCATCATGCCGGTGCAGGATCCCGCGACCGGCGAGACGCTGGTCGACGAGCTCGGCCGGCGCTCCTTCACCACGTCGGTCGCCTACGGCCCGACCATCGGCAAGAACATCGCGCTCGCCTATCTGCCCTGGGCCTGCTGCCAGGAAGGTCGCAAGCTGCAGGTGGAGTATTTCGGCGAGACCTATCCGGTCGAGGTGGCCGGCGTCGGCTACAAGCCGCTTTACGACCCGGAGAATCTCAAGCCGCGCAGCTAAGCGAGCGCGCGTTCGTCCGGATTGGTGGAAGGCCCGGTCGACGCCGGGCCTTTTTGCTTTGTTCATGCGCGATTATCGCTTACCGTTGCGTCATGTCCGCTTTGGGCCGAACAAGGCATTGGCTTTCCGGCGCCGCCGCGCTGGCGCTGCTCCTCGGCCCGCCCACGCGATCGAGTGCGATAGAGCCGGTGGATGTCGAGCTGGTGCTCGCAGTCGATGTTTCGCTCTCCATGTCGCCGGCCGAACTCGAGATCCAGCGCCGTGGCTATGCGGCGGCACTGACGGATGACAACGTGCTCAAGGCCATCGCCGACGGCGTCCACGGC
>NZ_RZSR01000050.1:0-12632 GCF_004023265.1 Mesorhizobium sp. M1A.F.Ca.IN.020.06.1.1 | reverse complement strand
TTGGACGTAAATGCGGTTCGCGGAAACGCAGGTCTGGCCGGCATTGCGGAACTTCGCCTGGACCGCACCGTCAACAGCACCGTCAATGTCGGCATCATCGAAGATGATGAAAGGTGCATTGCCGCCGGTTTCAAGGCTGACCTTCTTGATCTGGTCAGAGCACTGACGCATCAGCAGCCGTCCGACCTCGTTCGAACCGGTAAAGCTGATCTTTGGAATTGGTGCAGAGTTCACGGCCCACGCGATCACCTTCGGACGCATAGATCAGGTTGACCACGCCATCGGGAAAGCCGGCCTGATGGCGAGAGCAAACATTGCACCTAGCCACGCCACGATAAGATCGAGCGCGGCTTCGTTGCGTGCGGGTCTGTGGTCAGTGGAGGGCGGAGGAAAAGCGCTCGGCGTGCTCGCCCTCGCGATACCACTGGTTCGCGCCGGCAAGCGCCAGTTTCTGAGGCAAATCGCCGAACAGCTGGTAGAGCCTTACTCTCAGGGCTTGGCATCTATGTCGCCTACGACCGCCACATGCAGCCCGTCGCGTGCGAAAGCGGCTTTGTGGAAGGCGCTTAGATCGGAGGGCGTTACGCTAGTCAGCCTCCCTTGGGCGGTCTCGAATACGGATGCGTGCGTAGATTCCGCGCCGCCAGGCCAGCTCGGCGATCGCATGAGGTTCGCGCTCATTGGCAATGATTTCGGAGAGAAGCTGGGCGCGTATGCGGTCGAAAAGTGCTGGTGTAGCCGGATGCGGGTCCCGCCGCCGAGAATGTCGGCCAGCAGTCGAGCGCCGCGGCCCCGCACCAGGGACCGCCCATGAATGACTCATGCGAGGCGTCTCAAGGCTGTCCGCGATCCAGCGCCAGATCTCCGCCTCGCCCGAGACGCGCAGAGCTGGCCGGTTGTGCAGGAGCCGTCGGCAATATCCGCCTTCCTCGTTCGGATGGGTAACGCTTGCGATACGGAGTCTTGACTTTGGCAGTCGCTCTGTGACATTACCTATATAAAGTTCGAAAGAAGGCGATATGGATCATGCATAGGTCACAGAGACCCGAATGAAGGCAACGTATAAACGCACCTATTCGCGCTACGCGATGGAAGCGCTTGGCCTTTTCGGTAAGACCATCCGGCTTGGCCGGATGCAGCACCGGTTAACCGCACAGGAGTTAGCCGAGAGAATCGGTGTTTCACGCAGCACCCTGCAGCGCATCGAGAAGGGCGATCCCAAAGTCGAAATCGGACTGATGTTCGAAGCTGCTGCCATTGTCGGTGTGAAGCTGTTCGATGCCGACGGCAATGGCATCACAGCCCTCACAGGCCGCATGGACGATCGCATCGCGCTGCTGCCGAAGCACGTCTACAAGGCCGGCAAGCAGATCGTCGATGAGTTCTAAGGTCCCCAAGTACGACGAAGCCTATGTCTGGGTCTGGCTGCCGGGCGAGACCGCGCCGGTTGTCGCCGGGCGGCTATATGCCCATGACGGACTCGTCAGCTTCAACTATGGCAGGAGCTTTCGTGAACTGGGAAGCGCGATCCCGCTTTATCTCCCGGAACTGCCCCTGAAGGCAGGCGAATTGCCTTTGCTTCCTGGCCTAACCATGCCGGGATGCATCCGCGATGCTGCCCCTGATGCCTGGGGACGACGGGTTATCCTAAACCGCAAATTCGGTGTGAAGGGCGATGAAATCGCGCGGCTCGATATTTCAGAACTGACGTTCTTGCTGGAATCAGGCTCGGACCGCATCGGCGCGCTCGATTTTCAGTTTTCGCCAATGCATTACGAGCCGCGCGCACTGGCCAATGCCACTCTCGAAGAGCTTGTCCAATCGGCGGAGCGGGTAGAGAAAGGTATTCCGCTCACCCCCGAATTAGATCAGGCGCTGCATCACGGCAGCTCGATCGGCGGCGCAAGGCCAAAGGCGCTGATCGAGGGTGACGCCGTCAAGCATGTCGCGAAATTTTCCTCGTCTGCCGACCTTTACAGCGTCGTCAAAGGAGAATTCATAGCCATGCGGCTTGCCGCCTTGTGCGGCATCAGAGCGGCATCCGTCTCGCTCGTTCGCGCCGCAGGCAACGACGTGTTGCTCGTCGAGCGATTCGACCGGATCAAGGTCACGGGCGGCTGGCAACGCAAATCCATGGTCTCAGCGCTGACGATGCTCGCGCTCGATGAGATGATGGCGCGTTACGCCAGCTACCAGGATTTGGCGGAGATCATTCGCCACCGATTCACCGCGCCGTCGGAAACTCTGCGCGAGTTGTTCAGCCGCATTGTCTTCAACATACTTTGCGGCAACACCGACGATCATGCCCGCAACCATGCGGCATTCTGGGACGGCGCTAAGCTCACCCTCACGCCTGCGTACGATATTTGTCCGCAGGCCCGCAGTGGCCAGGAGGCCAGCCAGGCCATGCTCATCAGCGGCAATAACCGCATGAGCCGGATAGCGTCCTGCCTTGAAGCGGCGCATCACTTCCTGCTCAGCGCGCCGGAAGCTCTTGCGATTGTTGAAGGCCAGCTCCGATGCATTGCGGAGAATTGGCCGCGTGTCAGCGAGGAAGCTACGCTATCCGGCACAGATCGCAATCTGTTCTGGGGCCGACAGTTCCTCAATCCCTACGCTTTTACGGCGCTGGAAGGAAGCGCCGACGTTCTCCGCGCTCTGGCTGACGAACTACGCAACAGTGTTCACGCCTGATCCGGCGCTGGATTTCGGACAAGCTCGGCAAGCGCAAGACGCCCACAATATCGACAACCCTTGCCGTGCCAGGACGAAGATTGAACAAACGGCTCTTCAACAGTGACAACGTGCACTGCGGAGAGATGTGGAGCTGACACCGCAAAAGCCCAAGACGCGCGACTTCCCGCGATACAACTCCACATAACTGAGCGTCTACAAGCGGTGCAGCCAGCCAAACATCCAGCCATCAAAGCGATGATCGTCTGATCTTTTGCCGATGACATCACGTCGGGGAAGCCTTGTTCGAGCGCTTGCCGCTTCATATCGATACCGGCCTGGGCGTAGCGCATCGTTAGTTCAGCCCGAGTGGCCTGGCCATCGACTGATGGTGGCGATGTCAACACCCGCCTTGACGAGGTGGATGGCCGTCGTGTCCCGCAAAGGGCGATGATGGATGCTTTTTTCCGCCATGGTGGTTCCTTCGCCCGCAGCCATGTGTGCGCAGCAAGTATGGAACACCGAACCGGGTGAGCAGTGTGGGGCGGTCGTTGCTTTGCTCGGCGGGACAGGGCGATACCAGACGAAGGTCACAATCGAAGATTCAGGATCCCTGAACTCGTGCATCCGTATTGAACATCAGCGAAAACAGAGCGTAATCCCGCTGTCCAGAAGGCGTGCGGCGGACGATACGCGCCAGGACGCTCTTGATTTCCGGGCTCATCGAGATATTCGACAGGTGCCACCCACGCGCCCTCTTGAAGGGAAGTGTCACCACCAGTTGCAGCGTATCCTAATATTCGGGGTGCTCCGAAATCAGGAACCGCGCAAAGGCATGCATCGCCGCCAGCCTTGCATTGCGGGTCGCAACTGCCACGCTCGACCTCAAGTGATGTGAGAAAGCTGCCCATCCTGTCGGTATTGATGTCGGAGACCGCTTCTTCTTTCAAGAATATCTTCCCGCTCTCCCGCGGCATGAGCCCGTGGCATGCTTCGGCCCAATGCTGTGGATTGATGTTTCTTCATGCCACAACCTCGCTGACGAGACCGCCGAAAGCCCCTTCAAAGCGGTCGGTGGCGATCTCTCGCAGCTTTGGAAGGTAGTGCATTGATTTTTCGTGGAATGGGGACCCTGTTTAAAGGGTGATTTTCGTCCAAACGGGACCCCTTAACGATGGGGTCATCAAGATGCCTCCGGCTTGATCGGAGGCATTTGTGTTTTGGATGTTGGTTTTAGAGACGATTGCAAAGATACGTCGGCTGTCGCTGGTCCAGGGGAAGTCGATCAAAGCGATCTGCCGTGAGCTGAAGATCTCGCGCAAGGTGGTGCGCAAGGTCCTGCGTTCTGAGGAGACGCAGTTCCGCTACGAGCGCAAGCACCAGCCCTATCCCCGCATGGGAGCTCGGCGTGAGACGCGGGACCGGCTGCTGTCGGCGAATGCGGCCAAGCCGCAGCGGGAGCGGCTGCCGGTCGCTTCGACGGCTTCCATTGCATTCCCCCGTCGGTGTCGAAGACCTGCACGGTGCGCTTCGACAACAACAAATACTCGGTGCTGTCGAGTGCCGTCGGTCGGCCCATCGAGATCCATGCTTATGTCGATCGGATCGCATCCGCCAGAGGATGGCGTGGTCGTGGGAGAACACGTTCGCTCCTTTGGCCGCAACGAGGTCGCCTACGATCCCTGGCACACGGCGCGCGCCGTTCCTTGGCTGGGTCGTGCGGTCGGCAATGGAGAAGGTGCGGCGCAGCTCAAGGCGGTTGATGACGTCGACCGGCAGATGGTGTTGATCCTCACCTGGGTGCTGACCGACGGATTGAGCGCGGTCGAGGCCGCCTGTCAGGAAGCCATCGAGCACGGTGCATCGTCGGCGCCGGTGATCCTCAACATCCTGGCCCGCAGCCGCGATCCGGCGCCGGGCACGATCCTTTCCATTCCCCAAGCGCTGAAGCTAGCTCACGAGCGGTCGCCGACTGCACCCGCTATGACAGTCTCAGGAGGACAAACAGCCATGGAACGCACCGAGGTACTGGAACTGATGGGAGCGCTGAAGCTCTACGGAATGCGCAGAGCCTATGACGAGATCATGGGCGCGTCGCCATCAAGCGACGGCACGAGCCGCCCAGGATTGTCGGTGATCTCTTGCAGGCCGAGATATCGGAGAAGCAGGCCCGCTCCATCAAATACCAGTTCGCTGTCGCCAAGTTGCCGCTGGCCAAGGACATCGACGACTTCGACTTCGCCGACACGCCGGTCACCCCCTGATGCGCGATCTCGCCCGGCCGCGCCTTCGTCGCCGATCAGCGCAACATCGTCCTGGTCGGCCGCCTTCACGGGTCACCCAACTCGCGCGGAAGGTCGACCGCATTGCGACGGGCGCGTGTCGACTTCCCAACAATGTCAGACAGGAGACGCAACGCTATCGGAGCGATCGCATTGCCCGAAACGATTTTCCCAGTTGGCACGACAATTGCGGTCCTATGCGCAAAAGCAAACTAGACCTGAGAGCCGCACCGCATGAATGTAGCCTCCCAATATCTGCCGCTTGTGGCGCATCACGAAGCCGGGCACGCGGTGGCCGCCATCGTTTTGCACCGTCAGACGTTCGACGACGACCGTGAACTCCCTGCTTTCTCAAGTGTTAGTATTTACCCCGACGTCGGTGACGGAGAGTGCGGTGGTGTTGTCGAAGGCGCGGGTTTTTATTCAGCGCAAGGATTCACCTCGAAGCGAAAGCCGATTTTCGAGGACGATATGGATCGATGTTTGGAACGCGATGATGCGATCCGGGAGATAGTTGCGTGTCTGGCAGGTCCTTTTGCAGAATCCGCATTCGAAGGCTATCTGGACCCGCGCGATATGGCGATGAATGCGTCCGATGGGAATGAGGGGAGCAGCGACTACGCGGATGCCAAGCGAATCTATGGTGAGTTGCGGTTCCTGATGCCGCGCCGCCCCGATTGGGGGCGGATCGAAGATTGCACGGCCCGGCTAGTACTCGATCACTGGTCGGCCATCGAAGCATTGGCCGCGCATTTGCTGGTCAAGCATGATCTCCAATTCGATGAGGCTCTGACGATTGTTGCGCCGCATCTTCCGCCCATGCCAGCAGCTACGCCGCCAGAGCGTCATCCGCAGCCTGCTTGATCAGCCATTCGATGTGATTTGACCACATCTGCAACACCTCGCGCTTCTCCTTGACGTTGCTATAGAGATTGTAGATTTCGCCAATGTCTGTCAAGGACGCCGCCTTGTGATTCAGTATGTGCTCGATGACGTGTGGCAATACCTGCCGCCTGCCGAGATTTGTCGCGAGCGTCCTGCGCAGATCGTGAAGGGTCCAGTTCTCCAAAGCCACCCCGTCAGTATTGACCTTGCCGTCTAGAGCCTTCTTGCCCTTCGCGTAGCCTGAGAAGTGGCTTCTTTCGTTGCCCCTCGCAGGGAAAAAAACGTGTCATTGGTCTTCGGTACCGTCTGGGGGACCGACACCGCCAGTGTGGACAGCGGAATAAGCGTAGGCTCTTCGTTCTTCGTGCGGTCACCCGATAGTTCCATGTTCCGGCTTCAAGGTTGAGGACCAACGCATCGCGGCAACTTCCGTACGCCTCTGTCCGGTCAGAATGAGCAGCTTGACGATGGAGCCGAACGAATAGCCGATATCGCCCGGTTCGGGCTCACAGCCCGTTCATATAGCCGCCAGTTCGGCATCGTTCACCACTCGCTTGCGCTTGACGATCGGGGCCGGATCCGGATTTTCCAATCCCTCGCGGGGAAACCGCGGATGAGCCGTTGCGGCGGTTTGCGACACCAGTTGAAAAATGCCCGCATACACCAGAAGGCCGTGTTAGCCGCTTGCGGGTGACCCCCGGCGACGATCTTCTTGGTGATGTTAGCAATGTCGGTGTCGATCACATGGTGGATAGAGCGACTCCCGAGGGCAGGCACAAGATACCGGTTCAGGCTGGCCTCGACCAGTGCGGTGTTTTGAGGGTCGTTACTCGGCGGCCTGGAGGTGACCGCCATCGCCGTCCTCGGTATCGTCAGCGCTGATATGCGCCTGATCGGCAAGGAAGGCTGGCAGTTCCGATGGAGCTATGCTGGAATTTGGGTGACGAGGCTGATCAAGCGGCGCTCTGCGGCTTCGTTTCGATGACCTGGATTCCGTCCAGGAACCTGGCACCTGCGATGAGTTTCGGCAACTGATTTTGTCCTTTCAATCGTCGCCACTTCCTGGCCGCGGCCAACAGCTTGAAGACCATCAGCTGGGCGGTTTTCGAGGATAGCGAGCCCTTGGTACGCACCGTGCGATAGCGAACGGTTGCAAAGACGCTTTCGATGGGATTGGACGTTCGCAGATGATCCCAGTGTTGGGCGGGGAAATCGTAGAGCGCCAGCGACGCAATATGATCTTTCGTCAGGCAGTCGACCGCCTTGGCATACGCCTCGGCCTCCATCTCGATCGCATGCGCAAGCAATTTGCGCGCGCCGCTGCGAAGTACATCCGTCAGGGTATCATCGATTTCGTCGGGCTGACGAAGGCGAACAATGTGTTGATAGTCTCGTTCATGGCGTATCACTCTCCTTGAGAGGTACTGGCAGGCTTCATCACCCGCCTCGATACGCCGCTCTCCTCAAGCCGCCATCATCCAGTTTCCGCCATGGCTCCCCCTGATTGATCCGCTTCACCTGTGCAACTGCACAGGCTGCCCTAGCGGGGAGATTGGCCTCCAATGGCGAAAGCTTGCCGCAGGAGACCCTCCGATGACCGTGCCTATGGCGCCGCCGCTACGACAACTTGCCGACAAGCAGCGTGCGATCCACTGCCGCGCTACTGCGCCTTCAAGGGACGTCTGGATCGCGACGCAGGAGCCGATGACCGTTACGGGATCAATTCCAGGTCGCGCTGGCCGTCGCTGTGCCAGTTCGACGGTCTGGTGGCAATTTGGGCACATCTTCTGTCGCCGACAGTGGCGATGGCTGACGCTTCAACGAAACGGGGTCTTCGACGTCTGCTGCCTTCGCCGATGCTTTGCGAAGTGGCATAATGTTTCGACGCACGCAGGCGCGGGCAGGGGATGTCAGTCATGAATCTCCTGACTGGCGCGGATCAGGCCGATTGGCGGGATGAAAGATCATACGACTACACCGCTGGCCTGACGCTGCGGGAGTGGGCTTGGGAGTTCTTACGCCGCAATCCAGCGTTCCAGCGCGATCTGACCGCTGCGCGCCAGCATTGCAAGACTTGGTCTCTCCAATCCTTTCTCGATATGGTCGCGTCGGCCGGCGACCTGTCACGCTGGGGTGTTCTGTTTCGCGGAGTCTTGTGGCCGCGCTTCGGTCGTATTCTGGTGTCCGCTCTGGTGCGTCCATGTGCTGCCGGTCATTGCGGAACGGTTGCCTGCCTCGTCGCCGACACCGCCGTTCGAACTCTCGGCATTGCCCTGTCGTGCAATCGTCCTGCTGGCGCCCGACAAGAGCCAGCATGTTCTTCTTCGCAATGCGGACCACGCGCTGCAGCTCGCCGTCTCGGGCGCGAATATCCTCCACCCTGTTTGCCTGCATACGCAAGCCATCTGGCCCGCGGTGCTTTTAAAGCATCGACTGAGGGGACTGGAGTGCCTCAATGCTCTCAGTCTAGGGCAACAGTTGCCCCCCCGCTTGTTTGCGCCGGAAAAGCGCGGCGTTCGTTTGTCCTTCGTTCTTCGTGCGCTCGACGGTTCGCTCGCCGGAGCACCTCATCGCGAGCTCGCCGAAGTTCTCATCGGTCAACGGCGCGTCCATGCCGACTGGGCGGATCCTCGCGATCATCTGCGCGACCGCATCCGTCGGGCCGTCTCGCGTGGCCGCGCGCTCATGAATGGTGGCTACAGAGATTTCCTAATTTGAAAAGCGACAGTCCGCGCTGTGCGTCGGTGGATGAACGTTCGCTCGCAGCTGTACCCGTCACCAACAGTTCGCCCGCCGACAGGACTGCATGGCGCCTTGCAAGTGCGCTCTGGTCTAGCTTGTCGATGCCGAAATGAGATGGGCGAGGGTGCCAAGGCGGTGGTTCATTAGGGCCGGCCTCGACCTGGACGCACATCATTGGTCGGAAAGCGGCGTGCACCGCAATGTCGCCATAGCAGCCAAGATCCTTTGAGGCCGGACCTGCAGTCCTGTTGGACCGGCGGGTGCAACAATATGGAGGGATCTGAGGCCTCACACCGTTCCCTGGTCGACAGCTCGGTCAACATAGCACCCACCGCTTGATTATGGAAATGGTGTGCCTGGAGTGCAGCGAGTAGCGGCTTGCTGCGCACTGTCCTAAGAATAGCAGTCATGACCCGTCTGGGGTTCTGCAACACGACGATTCAACCGCTTGGGCATTGTCGCATATCCCACAATGTAGAATGCGCAACAGGGCAAAAGCTGATCCATCGGCGGTTTATCAATGCTTTTTGGCTTGGCACGGCACATGCAACGCAATCGGCAAAAGGCGCACGAACTGAGTGGCCCATCGGCCCTAGGAGCGCTGACTTATGCCCTCCCAAGGCATGTCCGGCCCGACAGCGAGCTCAGTCTCCTGCCGGGCATCCGTGTTTCAGGTCAACGGCGTTTGGAACTTCCAATTAGGTGGCGGCATTGACCGCAGGCCGCCCCCCGGTGGGGCGGAGAGACAGTGCAGCAGGTTTCAAATCCCGCCCATGCAAAGATATTTCATTTCCAGATAGTCCTCGAGGCCATGACGGGAACCCTCCCGCCCGATGCCGGATTGTTTGATCCCGCCAAACGGTGCCGCCTCCGAGGACATGCGTCCCGTGTTGATGCCAACCATGCCATATTCCAGAGCCTCTGCCACACGCCAGACCCGCTTCAGGTTTGAGGCATAGAAGTATGCGGCGAGGCCGTATATCGTGTCATTGGCCTCGCGCACGACCTGATCCGCATCGTTGAAGCGAATGATCGGCGCGAGCGGCCCGAATGTCTCCTCTTGCGCGACTGCCATGACGCTGGAAATCTCGGTGAGGACCGTGGGTTCGAAAAACGTGCCATTCTTGCCGATACGCTGGCCCCCGCATCGTATTGTGCCGCCTTTCGCAATGGCATCTGCGACGTGAGACTCGATCTTGGCCAGAGCATGCTTGTCGATGAGCGGTCCGATGTCCACTCCGGCATAGAATCCGTCGCCAACCGACAAGTGCCGGATTCTTTCCACGAATTTCTTGACGAACTCATCGTGAACGCTCGATTGGACGTAAATGCGGTTCGCGGAAACGCAGGTCTGGCCGGCATTGCGGAACTTCGCCTGGACCGCACCGTCAACAGCACCGTCAATGTCGGCATCATCGAAGATGATGAAAGGTGCATTGCCGCCGAGTTCAAGGCTGACCTTCTTGATCTGGTCAGAGCACTGACGCATCAGCAGCCGTCCGACCTCGGTCGAACCGGTGAAGCTGATCTTTCGAATCTTGGAATTGGTGCAGAGTTCACGGCCCACGCGATCACCTTCGGACGCATAGATCAGGTTGACCACGCCATCGGGAAAGCCGGCCTGATGGGCGAGGGCGAACATTGCGCCAGCCACGAGCGGCGTCTGTTCAGCGGGCTTGAGCACGATTGTGCAGCCCGCAGCCAAGGCCGGCGAGATTTTGCGCGCCACCATGGAGGCCGGGAAATTCCATGGCGTGATCGTGCCAACAACGCCGATGGGCTGCTTGATCACTAGCATTCGGCGGTCTGTCGAGGGTGCCGAGATCGTCTCGCCATAGACGCGATTGGCCTCCTCGGCATACCATTGCAGATACGCCGCCGCATGCGATACCTCTGAAATGGCTTCGGCAAGCGGCTTGCCCATTTCCGCAGTCAGAATCGCGGCGAGATCGCCTGCATGGTCGATGATCAGCTGATGCCATCGCCAAAGAACGTCGCTACGTTCTCGGGCCGTCAACGCGGCCCATCCCGACTGCGCAACATAGGCCTTGTCTACCGCAGCACGTGTCTCCTCCACGCCCATATCGGGAAGCTCTGCCAAAACTTCGCCGGTCGACGGATTGACGACCTCGAACGTCTTATTGCCAACTGGTCTGCCGAGTGCCGGCAGGCGGTCGATGGCTCCAAACAGGTGCGGGGATTTCAGACGGCGGATCATCGGCAGGCACAGGGGCAATACCGGATTCCTCCTCAACGCAGCGAACATCCAGGTCGACAGGCCGTCAGTGTGTATTCTGCACCAGTGGGTTCGTCGTAGGGCCTCGGCAAAGCAGCTGGTAGACCACGCTAGCCCGATGAAAAGACAGCAGTTTCGTTAGTTTGAGTGCCCGCGGTTCATCAATTGATGGATTAAGCAGTCGGATGTTTGCTTCATCCACCATGCCTGCTGGTGGCATGCGACTGAATTCTGCAAAAAGGCGGCATACATGCTGAGGAGCGCCATTTCGGCGAGAGGCCGCCGGACCGCCAATGCCGCGCAAGGTCGGCGAAAACGACTCCGCGCGTCTGCATGATCTGCTTGGCCCACGGGCCTCCACATTCGCTCTTCCCACGAGAAGCCCCGATGAAGAAGGAAGGTGAGATGAGTTTCTTTACTCATCCTTGCCGCCCAGCGGCGGGCCGACCACCAAAATGGCGGGCTCGGCCGAAAGCAGCTTTTTGGCCGCCGCCTTGACCTGTTTGAGCGTCACCCGACCGATGCTGCGGGCGCGACGCTGGTTGTAGTCGACGTCGGCCTTGTGAATCTGCAAATCCAGGAGCCGGTCTGCAATCGAGCGGGTCGAGCCCAGTTGGTCGATGGCATAGGCGCCGATCAGGTGCTTCTTCGACGCCTTGAGCTCGGCCCCGGTCGGTCCTTGCTGCGCCATCTGCTTTACCACATCTCGCACGATGCTCAGTGTTTGGGCAGCGCAGTCCGAGCGTGTCTCTGTCGTAACCAGAAGCGAGTCAAGGGTTAGTTCAGAGCTGACGTGATAGGCAAGGCCGCGTTTTTGACGTACCTCCTCGTAAAGGCGGGAAGTCAAGTATGAGCCGCCAAGGATGTCGTTCAGCAGCACGGCCGCGTAGAAATCCGGCGCGCTAGGCTTCACGCCAGGCCAGGCCAACGTCAGCGAAGTCTGCGGCAGGTCGTAGTTCTCCTCCACCAGTTGACCGAGTTTCGGCGCGACATCGTAGACGGGGACGAGGGTTTGTTGCTCAGGCAAATCACCAAACAGCTGGTCAAGCCTTTCCCTCAACGTGTTCGCGTCAATGTCACCCACCACGGCAATATGGAGCCCGTCGCGAGCGAAAATGGCCTGGTGGAAGGCGCGGAGGTCGGACGGCGTGATGCCGGGCAGGCTCTCTTTTGTGCCTTCTCCCAGCCTTGAACAAGGATGCGCGCCATAGATCGCGCGCAGCCATTTGCGCTGAGCGATGGCGTTAGGGTCTCGCTCGCTGCCGACGATGCGGGAGACAATCTCGGCGCGGACGCGATCGATCGGCCCCTGCTCGAAGCGCGGCGCGTTCAGCGCGAGCCGAAGCAGGCCGAACGCCGCGTCCTGCTTTTTGGAAAGCATGCACATCGATCCGTAGATGTCGTCGCTTTGCGCGTCCAAACTCATTTCGGCGCCGGCATGGTCGAGCTTCACCTGGAAGGCACCGCTGTCGTAATGGCCAGCGCCTTCGATGAACAGGCCGGCCATCAGTTTGGCCATCCCCTCCTTCCCGACCGGGTCCTGCTTGGTGCCGCCCTTGAAGGCAAAGCCGATGTTGACGATTTCCACTGTGTGGTCCTCCACCAGCCAGGCGATGATGCCCTTTTCGGACTTCACCTCCTGGATGTTCATCGCAGCATGGGGCCGAGCGCCGAGCGTCATCTCTTGATTCTCCGTCTTGGGCAAGAGATAGCCCGTGGTCGAACGGTCGAACGCGAGATAGCGGGCGGCAACTGCTTTGATTTGCTCGGGGGTAACCTTGCGGATGCGATTCGGCCGTTCCTCGACATCCTTC
>NZ_RZSR01000511.1:0-4272 GCF_004023265.1 Mesorhizobium sp. M1A.F.Ca.IN.020.06.1.1 | reverse complement strand
AGGCTATTTGGCTCCGCCCGGATAGTAGAGCGCCGACCATGAAGGTGTGACTGCCTCGATAGCCCACGGATTTCAGCCAGCGAGTGCCCTCGCGACGAATGACCTCAAGGAGGCCTGTGAACGACGCACTCTCTGCGGGATTTGCAAGGACCCAGTCGCGGAGAAACTGTGATGTGTCCCTCGTGTTGCGAACGCGACCCACGCCACAATAGGAGACAATGGCCTGCCATCCGGGCTGCTCGATACCAATCACTTTTGCAGACGCATCCGACACCACGGTGCTGCCCGAAGTGAGACGCAGGTCTGCAGCCACATGGATGCTATCACGCGTCGCAAGCATCAAATTCAGTGTCATCGCTCCCCCCAAAGATCGGCCCGCCAACACATACCAACGAGAGGACACGGAACCAATCGATCCGAACCTCGTGGAGCGGCGAAGTGCCACTGCCCATCGCCCTTCATCATTTGTTGTTTGAGCGCCCGCGCTTCTCCTGATACAGGCCCGCCTCCCCGTCAGTGCGGGGTGGCCAGTTTGACCATGCTTGGAAGTGAATGGATCAGCGTATTACAGTCGGCGGATCGGAAGACGAGGACGTCGGAAGAGACCGCCCATTCAATCCCCACCGTTTCGCCTTCTCGGAGAACGCCAAGGGCATTGTCCGGGAAGCCATAGAGCTCCTCTTGACCTACGAGGACCGCTTCGGTCTCAGGCGCAACAAGAGGCGCCCCAGAGATCAAGAGACGTTCGAGCAAACGGTCGAGGCCATACTGTCGGACCTCATCCACGGGCAACTGGTCGGCGGATCAGGCATCTTCGTCACCCGTTCCCACCGTGTTCTGGGGGCGAAGAGCCGCTATCGGCCCGCCGTGTACAGCAAGGCGTTCCCCGCCACCCTCGACCTCTTGTCGAAGCCAGAGATGGGCTACGTCGAGCAAGACGTCGCCCCCGACATTCAGGGCGCATCGCGGTCCACTGTCATCCGACCGGGACAGCGGCTCCTCAACCGCATCGCCGAACACGAGGTTGACCTTGACGATCTGGACACGCACCAGACCGGCGAGACGATCATTCTGAAGAGGTTGCAGGACCGAGCCAATTTCTGGGACGACGGCGAGCGTCTCGACTACCCGGACGATGGTGCGACCGACCGATACCGGGAGCAGATGGCCGAGATCAACCAGTGGCTCCATGAAGCCGACCTCAAGTTCGACTGGAAGGGCATCGCTTGGCCCCACACGCCGATTTCGCTGCGGGACCGAAGACTGCGGCGGGTGTTCACACAAGGCCGCTTCGACAGCGGCGGCAGACTGTTCGGCGGGTTCTGGCAGCTACCGCGCAAGGACGAGAGACAGACCGGCTTGCGCATCAGCGGCGAGAAGGCCGTAGAGCTGGACTACGGCCAGGCTGGCGCTCGTATCCTCTACGGTATGGCGGGGCAGCCGCCGCCCTCAGATGACCTCTACCATCTATGGGGTTACGTTCAGCAGCGTGAAGGGATCAAGCGTGTCATGAGTGCGATGACCTTCGCCGAGAAGCCCCTTGAGAGGTTTCCCCAGGACACGCGCAAGCTGTTTCGCCGGGGTGACAAGATCGCCGAGGTGGTCGCTGCCATCGAGCAGAAGCACGAGCTGATCAGGGATCGGTTCCATCGTGGACTTGGTCACGATGTTCAGTTCATCGAAAGTCAGATCATGGTGGAGGTACTGCTGATCATGAAGGCCAGAGGGATCACGGCACTACCGATCCACGACGCCCTGATGGTCCCTGCGTCCGGCTCTGCGACGGCGAGAGAGGTGATGCTCTCGGTCTTCAAGCGAGTGGCGGGTGTCGAAGGAATTGTGACCCAGTCAGAGGCAGAGACCCCATGACCGATGGCTCTTCACCCTTGGGGGTATTCGGTACATCAGCTCCCCTCTCTTCTGTCTCTATGGAGGGATCTATCCTGTCCATGTCACCCCTCACTTCTCTATCAGTTGGACCTTCAATGACCCATAGGTGTTCACCCCGCGCTCCCCTAAGAGGGACCCGAGATTGACCGCGAAGTTGATCCGACAGCGAGAGCGCAAGGCTGAGGTCAAAAGCCGGGCCGCAGAACCCAGCTCGATGTTTACACGCTGCCGAGTGGTCGGCTGCGACAGACCGGCCCGTGCTGGCACCGGAGACGGCTTGGACACGCGGTTCTGCCGTTCCCATGCAGATCACTACGCCCGCCACGGCAGCCCCTACAAAGCCACCTATGGTGCGCGAGAGATCAACCCCTACCGTGTCGCCGCGCTGGCTTGGCTTGAGGCGAACCAGAATGACACCTACGTGGCCAATGCAGTCGACCGCGTGGCGACGCTTCTGCGGACCGCCGGGCCTCACGTAGAGGCCTTCCGGCTGCGCGGATTGTCACCACAAGAGCGCGCCAAGGCCGGCTGGGCGAGGCTGCGGAAGGCAGGGGTCGATCCGCGCCGTGTGGTCGCCGCGTGGCTTGCCGTCGAGATGATCATCAGGGACGACCCGCAGGCCGAGCGCAAAGCCGAGTTCAGGCAGGTGCAAGCCGCGAAGCTCGTCCATCGTATGGCGTCAGGGACGCACAAGCGGTGGGGCGAGGGTTCGACCGCGACCGAGTTGCACGTCTACCCAAGGCCGCGTGGAAGGGTTCTGAGGCACATGGGCGAGGCGCTGGAAAAAGCTGTCGAGTTAGTCGCGGAAAAGCACGATCTGCCGACGCTGCCGCGCCGGGTGGCAGACGAATGAGTTCATCGCCTGCTACAAGGCTATAAGCTCGCACTGGAACCGTGCGGCGCATCCCGGCAGATCACCGTGACAACTCAAGAAGTTGCCAGGTCGACTACTGGGTCGTCGCCCCGCGAAGCCGGTGCCTTTCTTCGTAACGAAGTCAAAAGGGGCCGCTCAAGCAGCTTCCCAGTCGTTTAAAATCCTATAAGGTAAATCCGATAGGGGTGAGGGGAGAAACATGCCAAACGTCTTCATTAGCTGGTCAGGCCCAAAGAGCCATATAATTGCAAACACGCTCCACACATGGCTCCCGGTCGTCCTGCAGAGTATCCGGCCGTTCATTTCGTCGGAAGACCTCAAGAAAGGCGGCCGCTGGCAAGCTGATCTTACAGAAGAGCTTGCGAAGGACAGCTTTGGTATCCTTTGCCTGACGCCCTCGAACCTGCTGGCGCCGTGGATTTTGTTTGAGGCCGGTGCGCTTTCCAAGTCCGTGGGAGATGCGCAGGTCGCGCCTTTCCTTGTTGGTGTCAAACCCTCCGAACTTCCAGCGCCCTTGACGCAATTCAACGCTGTTACCGCCGAGATGGGCGATTTCAAGCGCCTGCTCAGGGACATTAATGCCCGAGTTGGCAATGACGCCGTGCCAGTTGAGCGTATCGAGAAATCGGTAGACGGCCTGTGGCCCAAGATTGAGCAAGAATTGAAAGCGGGCATAGAAGACATCACCAAGGCCCCCGCTGCCAAAGGGTCCGCCGGGAGCTTGGAGACCTTCGACGCGATCCTGCAGGAATTGCTCGTTCTAAATCGGAACCAAAGCAAACTGCTTTCAAAACCTGAAGAGCTCCTGCCGAGCCCTTATCTGGCGCGCGCGTTGGCGGAGGGAAGAGGATTTCCAGACCGAGACCATAAAGTCTGGGATGACCTACTCGAATGCTCAAGTCAGATGAGAGATTTCTCTCATGAGCACCCCGAGTTGGTCGACCTTGTGCCCACGGTGGAACGCCTCCGAATGACTACTGATTATCTTCGGGATCGTCTCAGGTTGGGACGCAGGCGGCGGCTCTGGAGCCCTCCGGAACGAGGACCGATTGAGGGCCGTACAAAGCCAAACAGCCCCGACGACGGCGATGAAAACGAGTGATGGGTCCTTCGTTCATTCATGGGCAGTCTCCCACCCCCAGAGACAGTGCGGAAAGCAGATTGACCGAGGTCCACCAGTAAGCCATCTTAGAGGTCCACTGTAACTCGGACCCCCTGAGACACTCAAGACGTCACAATCCCTTGGCACAAAAGGCCTTGCGCCGAATTGACGGGCAGTTCGATACTTTCCCTGTCACGCCTCTTCTGGGCACCAAATTCCCGTTTCAGACGATCTGACGCGATGAGCAAAAAGCCCGGATTTTCCGGGCTTTTTTGTGCCTGCAACTCGTCTCGGGTTAAACCGTTCCTATCTTGTCTGTTAAGCCGAGGTTCCGTGATGCCCGCGCCGTTCAAAGAGTGGAAGGTTCTGCCGCATGGCAGGCTCTCTCCTGTCGACGACGATATTC
>NZ_RZSR01000510.1:0-4277 GCF_004023265.1 Mesorhizobium sp. M1A.F.Ca.IN.020.06.1.1 | reverse complement strand
CCCGCCTCGGTTACCGCCCTGGCGTCGCGCCTGATCCGCTCTGCATCGGCTCCCCGGCCCTGCACACGATAGCCTCCGAACGTGTTTACCGCCTGCGGCGTCAGCCCCACATGGGCCATGACAGGTACGCCGCGCGCGGTAAGGAAGCGGATGGTTTCCGCGATGGTCTCGCCGCCCTCGAGCTTCACCGCTGAACAACCGGTCTCACCCATCACGCGCGCAGCGTTGCCGAAAGCGTGCTCTGGGCTTTCCTCGTAGGAACCGAAGGGCAGGTCGACGACCATCAGCGCGTGTTCAAGGCCGCGGCGAACGGCCTGTCCGTGCATGATCATCATGTCGAGCGTGACGCCCAGCGTCGACGACAGGCCGTGCCCACCATGCCGACGCTGTCGCCGACAAGAACGATGTCGCAGTGGCGATCGAGTAGCCTCGCGACCGGCGTGGTGTAGGCCGTCAAGCATACAAGTGGCGTTTGGCCTTTTCGCAATCGAATATCTGGAGGGTTAATCCCTTTTATCTCACCAGCCGCGCTCAACCGACGCCCCCTTCCCTTACGTTACCAACAGCGGGTGTCGCGTTTGGCATATTTTTGTGCGACTGCGAAGAGCTAAAAACAGTGCTTGAGTAGTACGGTGTTGACGTGCTGGCTGCCAAGGTTACATTCAATCGATTAAGGCGCTCCGTTGGGCCAACCCACTTTCGCAAACATGGATCCTCAGACAAGAAGAACCAAGAAAGGCAAAGCCGCCGTCAAAGCTGACGAAGCCAAAGTGGACCTGACTGCCGTCGTGGTCGCCGTAAACGACAGTGAGCCCTGTGTCCTCACCGTCGGTCATGCGGACACCCTCCCTTCTGGACCTTTTGCGCTTGAGCATCGATCGCTGCAGTCGGGTTTGAGGGGGTGGGTGGAGCAGCAGACCGGCCATGCACTGGGATACATCGAGCAACTCTACACCTTCGCCGATCGCGATCGCATCGGCACTGAGCGCCACCAGCGCGTCATCTCAATCAGCTATCTCGCATTGACCAGGAAGGAACAGGCAACGAACTCGGCCGCGTGCGGCTGGCAAAGTTGGTACGAATATTTTCCCTGGGAGGACCACCGCTTCGGCACGCCGCCTGTGCTGCTCGATAGATTGCGGCCCCGCCTGATTGAGTGGGCCGGCGGCGCCAGCGAGCCGACCACTCAACGCGAGCGCCGGCAGCGCGCTGCGATAGCCTTCGGCTTCGACGACCGCCATTGGAACGAGGAACTCACGCTCCAACGCTACGAGTTGCTCTATGAAGCTGCTCTGATTGAAGAGGCCGGTGGCGGCAGGGACGCGATTGCGGCCGCGGCTGGCAAACCAATGGTCGCTGACCACCGTCGTATTCTGGCAACCGGGATTGCGCGGCTGCGTTCGAAGATCAAATACCGGCCGGTCGTGTTCGAGCTTATGCGGCCTTCCTTCACGCTGCTGCAACTGCAGCGAACCGTGGAAGCTCTGGCTGGCAGGCTCATCAACAAGCCCAACTTCCGGAGACTGGTCGAGCAGCAGGATCTTGTTGAGGAGACTGGGGAGACCTCCCTCGACACGGGCGGCCGACCGGCGAAGCTTTATCGCTTCCGCCATGCCGTTCTCGACGACAGGGCTATCGCCGGGACAAAATTACCGCTGGCGCGGGCTTGACATACTTATAGTCAAGGTAGACATATTCCCTTATTGTCAAACCGAATATAATCGAGGCGCCAATGGCTGGGGCGTTACCTATGGCTGCGTCCCTGTATGAGCGTGTCCGGCGGGTGATCCCTCCCGTTGAATGGCTCGCGTTCGCCGGCGATATTGAAGCCATCTTAGCGCTGAAGCGTGAGCGCAATGCGGTGGTGCTGGCGCACAATTACCAGACGCCCGAAATTTTTCATTGCGTGGCAGACATCGTCGGCGACAGCCTGGCGTTGGCCCACAAGGCGGTGACGGTCGACGCCGACATCATCGTGGTTGCCGGCGTTCATTTCATGGCCGAGACGGCAAAACTGCTCAATCCGAACAAGACCGTGCTCATCCCGGATCTCAGCGCCGGCTGCTCGCTGGCCGAATCGATCACGGCAGACGACGTGCGGCTAATGCGGCTGCGGTATCCGGGGGTCCCCGTTGTTACTTACGTCAACACTTCGGCCGCCGTAAAAGCGGAGTCCGACATCTGCTGCACGTCCGGCAACGCGAAGGCGGTGGTGGAATCGCTTGGCGTGGCGCGTGTGCTGATGCTGCCGGACGAATATCTGGCGAGGAACGTGGCAGCCGATACAGACGTCGAGATCATCGCCTGGAAAGGCCATTGCGAGGTGCATGAGCGCTTCACCGCAGCAGACATTCGGGAACTGCGCGATGCCCATCCAGGCGTCATCGTGCTGGCCCATCCAGAATGCCCACCAGACGTTGTCGCGGAGGCGGAGTTCTCCGGCTCGACCGCAGCGATGTCGGATTATGTCGAGCGGGAGAAACCGACGCGTGTCGTCCTTCTGACCGAATGTTCGATGAGCGACAACGTCGCGGTCGCGCATCCCGACGTCGAGTTCGTTCGCCCATGCAACCTGTGCCCGCACATGAAGCGCATCAACCTGGCCAACATTCGCGCCGCGCTCGAGCAGAACCGGCATGAGGTCCGGATTGATCCCGAAATTGCCGGCCCCGCCCGCCGCGCGGTCGAGCGCATGCTTTCCCTATGAGCCTGGAGGTTCGCGACATCGCCGGGGCGCCGGTCGTCATCGGTGGCGGCATTGCCGGCCTGATGACGGCGCTTCATCTGGCGCCGGAACCGGTCGTGCTTTTGACCAACGCGCCGCTTGGAACCGGAGCCTGCAGTGAGCTTGCCCAGGGCGGTCTTGCGGCAAGTCTCGGCGGCGACGACGGCCCGGATTTTCACCTTTGCGACACGATAGCTGCCGGCGACGGACTCTGCGACGAGGCCACGGTGCGGCGAGTGGTCCGAGCTGCACCCGAAGCGATTAGGACGATCCAAAGGTTCGGCGTCGCCTTCGACCAGCACCCTGACCGCGCGTTGCGACTTGGGCTCGAGGCGGCACACTCGCGACGGCGGATTGTGCATGCAGCCGGCGACGCCACCGGTCGCGAGTTGGTGCGCGTGCTCATCGCCGCGGTTCGGCGTACAGCCTCGATCACCACTATCGAAAATGTGGAGGTCCGCCGGCTGGTCGTGCAGGACGGGTCGGTCATCGCCGTGGTCGCCGCAGGACGAGCCGGCGCGCTCGCTCTGCCCACGCGTCGCGCGGTGCTGGCGACCGGCGGCGTCGGCGGGCTGTTTTGCGACACGACAAACCCCGCTGGCTCATGGGGTCACGGGCTGGCGCTCGCCGCATGGGCGGGGGCGGAACTCGCCGACTTGGAATTCATACAGTTCCATCCAACTGCGCTCGACGGTCCGCGCCGGCCGATGCCGCTGGTGAGCGAAGCCGTGCGTGGCGAAGGCGCGGTGCTCATCGATGAGCGAGGAGAGCGCTTCCTCGCTGACACACCTGGCGGTGAACTTGCGCCTCGCGACGTCGTAGCGCGCGCCATTTGGCACCAGCTTGCCGTTGGACGCCGCGTATTCCTGGATGCACGGCAAAGTCTCGGCCCGAGATTTGGCAAGCGTTTTCCAGGCATCGCCGAATTGTGCCGGAGCGCAGGGGTCGACCCCGCGACCGACCCGATCCCGGTGCGCCCGGCGGCACATTATCACATGGGCGGCGTCGCCGTAGACAGCGCCGGCCGCAGCTCCATCGAGGGATTGTGGGCCTGCGGTGAGGTCGCCTGTACCGGCCTGCACGGCGCCAACCGCCTGGCCAGCAACTCGCTCACCGAAGCGGCGGTCACCGCGAGCTGGGTTGCCGAAAGCGTTGCCGGCACGTCGTATACCCGGCGACCGCGCAGATGCTCCACATTCGTCCCTCCACGACCAGACGCTTCCGCGGTCCGCCCAATTGTCTCCGCCGCCCTGGGTATCATCCGCGACGGCGAGGCAATGCGCGAAGCGGTGGCGACCCTGCTGCCGATCGCAGCTGACAATGTCGCTGCCTCTGGTCCGGCTTTGGTCTCACTGATGATCGCCGTGGCGGCCCTGGGGCGGGAAGAGAGTCGAGGCGCGCACTGTCGGTCCGATTTCCCGCTCCACGATGCCGACGCGCGCCCATCACGGCTGACACTGCACAGCGCAATGCGGGCCGCGGCCGCACTCGATTGCCGGGCTACCATACGGAGCACCTGATGTGATTTCATTCTCCCCCCTCCCCGCGACCC
>NZ_RZSR01000509.1:0-4280 GCF_004023265.1 Mesorhizobium sp. M1A.F.Ca.IN.020.06.1.1 | reverse complement strand
GGACGGCATCGTCGGAATCGAGCACGGCGACCCAGCGGCCGCGGGCCAGATCGAGCCCGGCATTCCTGGTGCCGCCAGGACCGCGGTTGGCGGGAAGCGCGACCACCGTGACGATGTCCTGAGGATAAGCGCGCGCGACATCGCGCGTGCGGTCGTTCGACCGGTCGTCGACGACGATGACTTCGATCGCGACATCGCGCTGGGCCATCGCGCTGGCGATCGCCCGGTCGAGAGTTGCCTCGGCGTTGTAAGCGGCGATGACGAAGCTGACGTCAGGCTGCACGCTTTTCCCCTTCCTGCTGAGTGATGCCGTACTGGCGGATTTCGCGGACTCCGACCAAACCGCTGACGACGCCGAGATGCATAATGCCGCGCAGCATGCTGCGGTTCCGTCGCACCGGGCTGACTGCGGCCAAAAGCGCCATACCGAAGCAGTAGCCCGCCTTCGCCGAGGCGAGACCGATCTGGCAGACGCGGCGCAGGCCGCCGATGTTGCGCCCGATGAGATGGCCGTGCGTCTGCCCGAAGCGGAAGCGGCGGCGGCGCAGCCAGTCGAAGGCGGCCCTCGAGCTCGGCACCACCTCGTCGACGAAGGCCTGGGAGGCAAAGGCGATGCGCCCGCCGGACTTGACCACTGAATCGAAGAATTCGGTGTCCTCGCCGCCGGTCTGGCCACGCGCCAGGCTGAAGCGCCGGTTGCGCAGGCTTTCCTCGGTCATCCTGAGCAGGACGTTGCAGGTGTAGCCGGTGCGGATCTCGCCGCGCACCCAGACGGGCAAGGTCGAGTGGAAATCGCCTTTGCGCATCCAGTCCGGCGCGTCCTGGCGATATGTCGCGCGGACCGGCCCGAGCACGGCCGTCGCGCCCGTCGCCTCCGCGGTCGCCACGAGTTCGACGAGCCAGCCCGGCGAAGCCGTCTCGTCGTCGTCGATGAAGGCGACGAGGTCCGAGACGCTGGCATCGAGGCAGGCGTTGCGAGCGATCGAGATGTTGCGCGCCGGCGCGTGGCGATAGCGGATCGGCAGCTTCAGTTCCTGCGCCAGCGCCTTCACCAGCGGCTGCGCACTCGGCTCGTCGTCATTGTCGGCGACGACGATGCCGATCTCGAAACCGGCGGGGTTCTCCAGCGCGGCGATGGAGCGCAGCGTGTCAGCAAGCTCCGGCCTGCGGAAAGTGCAGATGCAGATGTCGATGCTGCCGCTCCTCTTCGCAGCCATCACGCCGCCTCGCGCGACGGCTGCGGGCCGAAGAGTTGCAGCCAGAAGCCCATGGACCAGCCCAGATGCATGACCATCACCGACACGCCGGCCAGCGCTATGGCGGGATTCCGCTGGCTGATCGCGGTCCGGACGCCGTAACCGAGGCAGACACCCGCCCACACCAGAAACGGCACGGCCGCCAGAACAAAGATCGGAGACAAGAGCGCCATCAGGACCACCGGAAACACCAGCAGCGGGATCATCTGCCGCAGCTTCGGCATCATGCGATGCTTGAGCACGTTCCTGGCGCGGCCGCGGCCATAGCCGAGATATTGGAAAAACAGGCTCTTCAAGGTGGAGCGCGGATAATAAACCATCTGCGTCTTGCCGCTCATCCAGATGCGGTAGCCGGCCAGACGGAGGCGGTGATCGAGCTCGGCGTCCTCGTTATGGCTGAAGCTCTCGTCATAGCCGCCGACCGCGCGGAACGCGGCAATGCGCATCAGCGCATGGTGGCCGTGGTCGACCCACTCGCCGGCCGACATGTGGCGGTGCTTGGAGCCGCCGGTGCCGAGCCTGGAATTCTGCGCCGCCGCCACGGCCTTCTGTACCGCGCCCGTGCCGCTGGTCAGCATCGAAACGACGACCGAATCGGCACCCGTAGCTTGCGCTTCCTCGACCAGCCTGTCGCAATAATCGGCGGGATATCCGCCATGCGCATCGATGCGGATGAGATAGTCGGCGTCGTCGCCGAAGGTCGCCACCGCAAGGTTGATCGCCGCGCTCTGGATGCGCTTCGGATTGGCGATCAGGATGACGCGTGGATCCTCCGCAGCGAGTTCTTCGACGATGCCTTGTGTGCCATCGGTGCTGCCGCCGTCGGCCACGACGATGCGCGCGCCGAGCCGCGCCGCGGCCGGCCGCAGCCGCTGGAGCAGCCCGCCGATATGAGCGGCCTCGTTGAGGCACGGGATGACGATCAGGCTCGATGCCGTCGTGCGCGTCATCGGGTTTTGTCCATTCTTAGCCATCCTATGCCAGCGCCTCGGTCGCAAAGCTCCCGCGACCGGCGGTCAGGCCGCGCAGCTTGTCGACGAAAGCCAGGCAATCGCTGCGGTCGTAGCTCCAGGTCCGCGGATTGCGTGCCAGCACCCGCGACTTCAGCTTGCCGTAGTGTTCCTGACCCATTCGGCCGAGCGCGGTGTCGAGTCCTTCGGACGTGGCCTCGGACAGAAGCACACCGATGTCCTGCTGCTTCAGGAACCGGCCGGTTTCGGTGCTCGCCATCGAGATCGGCACGGCGCCGAAGCGGCAGCCTTCGTAGAGCCGGTTGGGAAGCAGCCATTCGGAATTCTGGCCCTGCTCGAAGAAATCGATCGCCCAGGAGAAATGCACCTCGCGGTAGATCGCCGCCATGTCCTCCGGATTACGATAGGGACCGCCGAAGGAAAGCCAGGGCTCGGCTTCGACAAAGGCATGAAAATCCGGGAATTCGGAGAGCGCGGGACGGCCCCTGAGCACCGCTTCGAAGCGTCCGTCTTGCCGGCGGGTGAACTCGGCCAGGAGCTCCAGCGAGCGCCGGCAGCGCAGCGCGCCGAACCAGCCGATGCGCCAAGGCGGCGCTACCGGGCTGTCGTCCTCGCGACGATGATCCGCCGGCACGGGCATGGTGTCGAAATATTTGTTCTCGATCAGCTCGACCGGCGCCGCGATTTGCCCGAACGGCTTGAAATAATTGGCGACGAAGGCGGGAGAGCTGGTCACCAGAAGCTTGACGTCGCGGGCCAGATGGCGTTCGGCGCCGCGCAACGTCTTGCCGATCAGGTCGTTGCGCAACACCAGCCGATGGATGTCGAGGCACTCGTAGACGATCGGCACGCTGGCGCCGAAAGCGCGCCTGGCGCGGCTGGCAAGCGCCAGCATCTCGAGATTGCGCGCGATGATCAGGTCGGGTCGCGCCAGGCCCGCGAATTTGGTTCCGATCGACATGGCGGCCTTGGCAACTGCGCCGATGCGCTGGGCGAATCGGCCATCGCGCGTCGGTCCGAGGTCGACGGGCTTGATGCCTTCGATCTCGGCGATCGGATTGGAGGTGCGACGGAAGCCCGCCAGGGTTATCCCGGCGCCGCCTGCCCTGAGCATTTTTATCCTCCGGCGCACCGCCGGGTCGGATATGTCATGCACGAGGTACAAGACATGCAGCATGAAACTCGACCGCTTTTGGGCCCGCCACCCAAGAGGGGATGCTAGTACAGCTTTTGCTGCATCGCAACATTTTTGGTGCAGCGTAGCAATCGGCGCACATTTTTTGTTGCGCTGCAAAAACCTCTTGCGGTAGTTTGTGCATGGCGGCGGGCGCCGGTCGCGATGATGACTGGCGCAAAATCAGGAATCCAGAATTTGGAAACCAGTGCATTCGATCCGCCCGAGGGCTCCCTGCGCAGATCGGTCGGGCGCGGCGCCGTCGTCACCGCGATGGCGCAGGGCGTGCGGGTCGCCACCCAAATCGTGTCGGTCATCGTGCTGTCGCGGCTTTTGTCGCCGCAGGATTTCGGCGTCGTGGCGATGTGCGCGCCGGTGCTCGCCTTCATCGCGCTGTTCCAGGATTTCGGCCTGACCCAGGCGACGATCCAGAAAACCGGCATCCGGCACGAGGAGGTCAACTACCTCTTCTGGATCAACACGGCGGTGAGCGCGATCCTGGCCTGCGTGCTTGCTGCGGCGGCTCCCCTGGTGGCCGCCTTCTACGGCGAGCCGCGCGTCACGGGGCTGGTTGCCGCCTTCGGCCTGCAGATCATGGCCTATGGTCTCGGCGCCCAGCATCTGGCGTTGCTGACGCGCCGCATGGAATTCAGCCGGCTCGCCGTCATCGACGTCGCCAGCGCCGTTACGGGCCTTGTGGTCTCGATCGCCTGGACCTTCATCGACCGCTCCTATTGGGCGCTTTTTGCCGGCACGCTGACCGGCGCCGTGTTGCCGACGCTTTGCTACTGGGTGTCATCGCGCTGGCGTCCGGGGCTGCCGCGCAAGGTCGAAGGCATCAGCCAGCTGATCAATTTCGGCGCCGGCATCACCGGCTTC
>NZ_RZSR01000508.1:0-4281 GCF_004023265.1 Mesorhizobium sp. M1A.F.Ca.IN.020.06.1.1 | reverse complement strand
GATTTCAGCAAGAGCCCTAAGCCGCGCAAAGGCATGCCGAGCCCGCGTCTTGGCGAAAGCGAATTCAAGGCACGCTATCTGAGACAATTCTACGATCCGGCCTTTCAGCCGGAGGCGGATGCCATTGGCAGGCTGGCCGAGATCGCCTGGCAGGCCTACAGCGAAGAACGCAAGGCACCGATCACCAGAAAGGCGGGACAGGGCTTCCACGATCCGGACTATGATCTCTCCGTCGACTGGTTCGCCGCGCACGAAGCGGTCGAAGCGGCACAGCGCCGGTACGAGGACAAGACCGCGCCGTCCCGCATCCTGCTCATAAACGGCTCCTCGCGCAGCGAGCACACGTGCCCGGGCGAAATGTCGAAGACCTTCCGCCTTGTCGAGTTGGCGCGCAGCGCCATTGCAGCAAGACCGGGCTTCGCGATCGAGGTTCTCGACCTTGCGCGGCTCGCCTCCGAATACGGCCGCAGGATCTTTCCCTGCAAGGCGTGCTTCTCGACGGCGGCCGCGCTCTGCCATTGGCCGTGTTCCTGCTACCCCAATCATTCGCTCGGGCAGGTCAGTGACTGGATGAACGACATCTATCCGCTCTGGGTCGAGGCGCATGGCGTCATGATCGTCACGCCGGTCAACTGGTACCATTCCTCCTCGCCGGTGAAGCTGATGATGGACCGGCTTGTCTGCGCCGACGGCGGCAATCCCGATCCTTCGCTGACGCAGGGCAAGGATGCCGCGCTCGCCAAGAAGGTCGAGCTTGCCGGCTGGGACTATCCGCGCCATCTCGCCGGCCGGCTGTTCTCCGTAATCGTGCATGGCGACACCGAAGGTGCCGGAAGGGTGCGCCACAGCCTCGCCGACTGGCTGCGCTCGATGAAGCTCGATCCGGTGGGCGAGGCTGCCGAGCTCGACCGCTACATTGGCTACTGGAAGCCCTATGCGACGAGCCATGACGAGCTCGACGCCGACCATGCCGTGCAGACGGAAGTCCGCAATGCCGCGCTGGCGCTCGCCGAAGCCGTCGAGAAGCGTCGCGCGGGTTCGTTCCAGACCATCGGAGCCGTGCTCGAGGATCCGCGCCCCAAATAGCCGACGAGGAGAAGCAGCCGACGGGAAGGAAGATGCAGCGCTGGTTCCAGGAAGCCTGGGTTGTGCTGAAAGAGAGCATCACCGGCTATGTCAACGACAATGCGCTGAGCCATGGCGCGGCGATGGCCTTCTACGCCACGACCTCGCTGGCGCCGATCCTTCTGATCGTGGTAGCGATCGCGGGCGTCGTCATCGGCAACGACGCCGCGCAGCTCGCGCTTTCGGCTGAGTTCGCGGGGGTGATGGGCCCGCAGAGCGCCGAACTGCTCACGGCAGTGATCGAGACCGCCGCGCATCGCGGGTCCAGCACGCTGGCCACCCTCATCGGGCTGATCACGCTGCTTGTCACCGCCTCCGGCGTCTTCGGAGAGATGCAGCAGTCGTTGAACGAGATATGGAAGGTCAAGCCCAGCGGCGTTTCGCTTTCGCGCCTAGTGCGGGCGAGGGCGGCAAGCCTCGGGCTGGTGGCAGCTCTTGGCTTCATGCTTCTGGTGTCGCTCGCCGCAAGCACGGCGATCTCGGCGCTGAGTGAGGTCATCAACCAGCACCTGCCGTTCGGCGAGCTGATCGTGAGCGCGATCAACACCATCGTCTCCTTCGTGCTGATCGCGCTGCTCTTCGCGGCGATCTACAAGGTCCTGCCGGACCGCAGGCTCAAATGGCGCGACGTCGGCGTCGGTTCCATCGTCACCGCGCTGCTCTTCACCATCGGCAAGTCGCTGATCGGCTGGTACATCGGCACCAGCGCCATCGGCACGTCCTATGGCGCGGCCGGCGCGCTGATGGTCGTGCTGGTCTGGGTTTACTATTCGGCACAGATTTTCCTCTTCGGTGCCGAGATCACCCGCGCCTATTCGGTGCGGAGCGGCAGCCGGCAGGATCTCGCGCCCGTGGTGGCGGCCAGCGACGAAACGTCAAGGTCAGGCAGGTCACCGCAACCGAGCGTGCCGGACGGCGAGGTCGTCAGATGGATCGTCCTCAGCAGCCTGATCACGGTGCTGGTCTCGGAGTTCCGGCGCTGGCGGCAGGGGTGACGCTGCTGGCCGCCGGTTCGAGAGTTGGCCGTTCTCTGCCTGTCGCTCCTGCTGACGCTTTTCGACTTCGTAGGAAAGCCAGCGGCAGAACATCCCGATGATCGAAGTGGCGGCGCCGCCAAGCAGGCAGGCAATCAGCAACGGATTTTGCGAAACGTGCTCCCAACTGACGATCGCCAGCAGCATCACGCTTACCGTTGAGATCGAATAGCCTATGCCCTTGAGCAGATGCAGCGACGATATGGTCATCCCGGCCCGCCTTTCAGGTGCAACAATCAGCGGCAACCGAAGTTCCATGCACCCAGTGCCAGGCGCTTGGCAGCGGTTTCGCCGCTGTGTGCGAGCCGTTGAAACCTTGTCCAGCCGAATGCGTTGCCTAACGTATCAATCGCGGGAGGAAGTCGTCACGATGCCAAAGACAGGGCCAGGTTGGGAGCAGGCCTATCAACCGCTCGAATTCGCCCAAAAGCACGGCCTGACCCTGAGGCAGGCTGAAATCGTCATCCAGACCAATGGACCGTCCAAATACAGATGCGATCTGGCGGCTCCGATCTTTCTCAAGGCGCTGAAGCAGCTCGCAAAGAATCGCGGGACGCCTGGCCGGCAAGCAGCATCAGTGTCGGCTTTTGAGGAACCGGGCTTCGCGCAGCAGCGAAGGCCAGTCGGTTCCGATTAGCTTGATCAACTCGCGGGCATCGTTTTCCGAAATGTCCGCGTCCTTTGCCAACCGGTGGGCGAGCATTTGGACATCGGCCTCCGTTTGCTGCACCTGCTTTCCATCATTTCCAACCATGGCGCGCCTCCTCTCAGATAAGAACTTTCGAGGTGGCCGTATGTTTCATTTTGGCGGCAAGAGGCTGACGCGAACCTAAGGTTCACGCAGGCTTGCGTTTGGCCTTGAGCTTTTCACTCAATTCGACCGGATCGCGGCAGCCGTTCTCAAACAAAATCAGCGCGTGCCTTGCCGCATGAAGCCGCTCCTCACTGTCCGACGGTATGCGAAATGTGCGGCAGTAGTCGTCGAGAGCGGCTGCGAGGATGACCAAATCCTCGGGGTCGAGGAAACCCGGAAAAACCATTGCTCTCCCTCCCGTTGACAGGTGAAAGTGAAAGCGTGGTCCGCGCTTACAAACGCTGGCCTCGGTTTGGGAGTTGCGGATAAGCGCTGGCGGCGGGGTCACATGTTGTGTCACCCTGCCATCAAGCGGAACTTTCTCGCGTCACGGACGGAGCGGTTTGGAACCCGGGCTTTGCCGGCGAGCACAGCACTGTGCGATCCAGGCCGAAGTCCGCTGCGGGTTCGAGAAAGATGGTATCCGATCGCCCGAGGCGATGGCGCCTAGCGCTTCCGCTTTCCGGCGCCGGCGGGCTTAGGCCCCACGGTCACGAGCGCCTCGCGCATTATCCGCAGGGCTTCATCGGGGGTAAGGCCGCATTTGCGGGCAAAATAAATCGCTTCGGAAGCCTCCGATCGCGAGGCTGCGGCGATAACGGACAAGGCCGGTCTCGATTTCTTCTTGGCCATCGGTTCACCGTGCCACGAATCGCTTAATCAACTAATATAACGTCCCTGTTCTGAAATCAAAATTCTGGCTTTCGACGCCGCAGCCCCGATCGGGGCTGCGGGCTCATTTTATCCGGCGGCGGATCTTACCAGCCCTGGCGACTCGCCCAGTCGTCGATGTCGCGGCGGATGCGATCCTTCTCGATGCCGTAGCGCTCTTGAATCTTGCCTTCGAGCTGCTCACGGTTGCCGGCGATGCGGTCGAGGTCGTCATCGGTGAGCTTGCCCCACTGTTCCTTCACCTTGCCCTTGACCTGCTTCCAGTTACCTTCGACGCGGTTCCAATCCATGGTGCAGACCTCCTTTGTGTTTGCGTAAATGCTAACGACTGCGCGGGCCGCGGGTTCCTGTTTTTCGGCCGGACACGAGGGAACATTTGAACGCTGCTCATGTTCTGCCGCAGTATGGCGCGCCGTCCCTGCAAGGCGCGCCGGCGGACCGGGTCGGGCCCCAATCCTGCCCCTCTCGTTGTCCCGTTGGGGCGGGCTTCCAATAGATCGAGGAGATCATGCTTTACCAGGCAGCGAAGATCGCCGAAGAGGCCCATCGCGGCCAGAAAGACAAGACCGGCCGTCCCTTTATCGAACATCTGAGACG
>NZ_RZSR01000507.1:0-4290 GCF_004023265.1 Mesorhizobium sp. M1A.F.Ca.IN.020.06.1.1 | reverse complement strand
ATGCTGCTTCGTGCGTTGGGAGCCCCCCAAACGCACGAAGCAGCATCGCCGACGTCGAGAATCTTCTGATCGAAACGCCTGATCGCCCGCATACACGCCTTGGCGATATCGCCGAGGTGCGGATGGTGCCGCAGTTGAGCACCATCGAGCGTGACGGCGTCACGCGCAGCATGGACGTTCACGCCAGCGTCGCAGGCCGCAGCGTCACGGCAGTGGCGGAAGACGTGGCGGCAGAGCTCAAGAAGGTGCAGCTCCCCTTCGAATACCATGCCTACGTTCGGGGCGAGTATGCCGAGAGCCGTGCAGCCATGCTGCAGGTGACGCTCTTCGCAGCGTCGGCGGCAGTGCTGATCTTCTTCCTGCTGCAGGCGGCGCTGCAAAGCTGGCGACTGGCGACCGGCATGTTCCTTTCGCTGGTGGCAGTGTCGGGTGGCGTCGCGGCGATCCTCGTGGCGGTAACGGGCACCGTTTCGGTTGGGGCGCTTGCCGGACTTCTCGCCGTCCTCGGGCTTGCACTCCGCAACGGTCTGGTTCTGGCCAGCCGCGTCGATCAGACCGGGGAGGGTGACGAATCCTGGCCGGACCGTGTCGCGGCGGCCGCGCGCGAGCGCTTTGCGCCTATGCTGACGAGCACGCTGGTCACCTGCCTCGCCTTCCTTCCCGCAGTGGTCATGGGCAGCGCCGCCGGTCTGGAGATTTTGCATCCAATGGGATGGGTCGTGATCGCAGGCGCAGTCATTTCAGTCCTGATCAATCTGTTCGTCCTACCGGCCATGATGCTCCATTCCGGCCCGGTTTCACGACGCCTTGGAGGAGTTGCACATGCTTCGCAATAGGCTTTTTCTTAAGTCATCCCTCGTCGCCGGTGTGGCTTTCGTCGTGGTTGCCACGGGACCCCTCGCGGTCGCGGAGTCGCCCGCAGGCGCGCCTGCCAAGCTGGTAGAGGTCGCAGGTTCCCCATTTCCACGCGTGGTTCTGACCGAACAGGCTGCCAAACGACTGAGCATCCAGACCGAAGCGCTGCGGGAGGAGACGGCCAAGCGGTGGATGATGATGAACGCCCAGGTCGAGATTGCGAGCGGTGAACCGTCGGTGAATGCAATTACGGAGACGGCTTCCATCGCGCCGGCCGGTGAAAGCGGCCAAGCACGGCAATCCCTGATCAAGGTGCCTGTGGACGCGGCGAGCCAGATGTTGATCGCGGTTGTCGACGACGAGGATGACGAGGACGAGACCGGCGACCACGACGAGTTTGCCGAGATTTTCGGCGTCGCCAACCCGGCGGACGAGGATAAGGACGGTCTAGTGGTCGTGCTGCTGACCGGCCAAGGCCGCTCCGGTAAATATTACACGGCGCGGCCGGTGGCGGTGAAGGACCGGGACGACGGGCGGTTCTTTGAATTCCTCGAGGCAAGCAGCGGCGTCAAGCCAGGCGATCATGCGTTCGTGGCGATGAAGGCGCCGGAGAGCGGCAGCATGGCGAAGATCGTGCCCTACTCGTCGGTTGTCTATGACGAGCACGGGGACAGCTGGCTCTACTCCAATCCGGAGCCGCTCGTCTTCGTCCGCCAAAAAGTGGCTGTCGAGCGCGTCCTTGGCGACATAGCAGTGCTGTCGGACGGACCAGCGCGCGGTACGCCGGTCGTGTCGGTCGGCGCGGTCGAGCTGATGGGGGTTGAATTGAAGTTTGGCGGCCACTGAGCGGGCGTGAAAGACATTCCGTCGCTTGCGAACGCCTGAGTTAGCCGGCGTCCAATCATCCGAACAAAGGACAGGGCCATGTTCCGCTGGATCATCGGCACGAATCTGAAATACCGGTATCTGGTACTGGCCGCGGCAGCGCTGATGGTGCTGCTGGGTCTGGACGTGTTCCGCAAGATGCCCGTGGACGTCTTCCCCGAATTCTCCCCGCCGCTGGTGGAGATTCAGACCGAGGGTATCGGCATGTCGACCGCCGAGGTCGAGGAGCTGATCACCATTCCCCTCGAGGATGCACTGCGCGGCACACCGGAACTCGACGTCATCCGCTCGAAGAGCGTGATGTCGCTGTCCTCCATTGTCATGATCTTCAAGCGGGGAACCGACATCATGCACGCCCGGCAGCTCGTCCAGGAGCGAGTGCAGCTTGCGTCGGCCAGACTGCCGTTCGGCTCGAGCCCGCCCGTCATGCTGCAGCCCTTGTCGTCGACCAGCAGGACCATGAAGATCGGCCTTTCGTCGAAGGAGCTCACTCAGCTCGACCTGTCGATGACCGCCTATTGGAAGATTCGCTTCCGCCTGCTGCGCGTGCCCGGCGTCGCCAACGTGGCGATGTGGGGCGAAAAGCTCAAACAGCTGCAGATCCAGGTCGATCCCGCACGCATGCTGAAACACGGCGTGACGCTGAACGAGGTCATGGAGGCTTCGGCCGATGCGCTGGACTTCGGCCTGCTGCCGATGTCGAGCTCAGCCAAGAGCCAGACCGTAGGCTTCATCGACACCGACAACCAGCGATTGTATGTCGGCGCCGACATAGCGTCCAGCGTGAAGCTGGAGGACGTCAAGAGAATTCCGGTCGAGTCAAAAGCCGGCGAGCGACTGGTACTGGCGGACTTTGCCGACGTCACCTGGGGGGAACCGCTGCCGATCGGCGACGCTGTGATCAATGACGGTCCCGGCATGATGCTGATCGTCGAGAAGTTCCCGTGGGCGAATACGCTGGAGGTCACGCGCGGCGTCGAGGCCGCCTTCGCCGAAATGAGGGACGGCCTCAAGGGCATCGACGTCGACCTGCAGATCTTCCGCCCGGCGACGTTCATCGAGCTCTCGATCCATAATCTGACAATGGCCTTGCTGGTGGGATCGGTCCTGGTGGTCTGCGTTCTCGGCGCCTTCCTGTTCGAGTGGCGGGTGGCGCTCATCAGCCTGCTGGCGATCCCGCTCTCCCTGGTCGCGGCGGGACTTGTTCTCTACTGGCTCGGAACGACCATCAACACGATGGTGCTGGCCGGCTTCGTCGTGGCGGTGGGATCGGTGGTGGACGACGCTATCATCGACGTTGAAAACATCACGCGGCGATTGCGCGAGAATCGCCGCAGCGGCGCTGGCAAATCGGTGGCATCAGTTATCCTGGAAGCATCGCTCGAGATCCGCAGCCCGATCGTCGCCGCGACCCTCATCATCGTCATCTCGGTCGTCCCTGTGTTCTTCATGGGTGGTCTGTCGGGCACTTTCTTCGTACCGCTGGCGACGTCCTATTCCATCGCGCTCCTCGCTTCGATGGCCGTGGCGCTGACGGTGACGCCGGCACTCTGCCTTATCCTGCTTCAAGGAGCGCCGATCGAGCGCGTCTCGCCGCTTGTCGGGCGGTTGCAGCGAGGCTATGCCGCCATGCTGTCGCGGATCATCGCGGCTCCTCGCACGATCTTTGGGATCACCGCGTTCGTCGTGGTCGCGGGATTGGCCGTTTGGCCGCTGCTCGGAACCTCGCTCCTGCCCTCCTTCAAGGAACGTGACTTCCTCATGCACTGGCTGACGCCGCCCGGGACATCGCATGCAGAGATGTACCGGATGACGGTGGCTGCCAGCAAAGAACTGAGATCCATTCCCGGGGTGCGCAACTTCGGCGCTCACATCGGCCGGGCGCTGGTGGCCGACGAGGTGGTGGGCATCGACTTCACGGAGAACTGGATCAGCGTCGATCCGAAGGTCGATTATGACGAGACCCTGAAAGCGGTTCAGGACACGGTCGGCGGCTATCCCGGTATCTATCGCGACGTCCAGACCTACCTTCGCGAGCGCGTGAAGGAAGTGCTCACCGGGTCGGGCGAGTCGATAGTGGTTCGGATTTTCGGGCCTGACGCGGCGATGTTGCGGGAGCAGGCGGTGAGGGTCCGCGACGCCCTGACCGGCATCGAGGGCCTGATTGACCTACACGAGGAGCCGCAGAAGACGGTACCGCAAATTCAGGTCACCGTGGATATCGCCAAGGCGGCTTCCAGGGGTCTCAAGCCCGGCGATGTTCGTCGCGCTGCTGCCGTGATCTTCGCCGGTCACGAGGTGAGCGACGTTCATCGCATCGGAAAGGTGTATGACGTCATGGTATGGTCGACGCCCAAATCGCGGCGCGGCCTTGACGACGTACAGAACGTTCTCCTGGATACCCCCGACGGCGGTCAGGTCCGGCTCGGCGACGTTGCCGAAGTCAAGATTGCCCCGGTGGCCAGCACCATAAAACGTGAGAACGCCTCGCGCCGCCATGACGTGCATGCCAACGTGCGCGACCGCGACCTGGGCTCGGTCGTCCATGAG
>NZ_RZSR01000506.1:0-4291 GCF_004023265.1 Mesorhizobium sp. M1A.F.Ca.IN.020.06.1.1 | reverse complement strand
GCGTCGGCGTAACGCATGGCGATAGGACAGGCACGCGGCCATGATCACCATGGAGATGAAGCAGCCGCGCCGGCGGCGCGGTCGATGGCTTTGGTCGCGGCAAAGGATCGTCGCCATTTTCAGCTATCGCTACGATGCGCATCTGGTGCCAGACCTCCTCGCCAATCTCGACGCAATCGTCGATGGCTGGATCGCCTATGACGATCGCTCGGCGGATGCGGTCTTCAGCAATGAACCGCAGAGGCGGCGCGCGCTTATTGCCGCGGCCTATGAGGCCGGTGCCGATTGGCTTCTGGCAATCGATCCGGACGAAAGGCTGGAAGATGCCGTGGCAAGCCGGATAGGCCAACTGACCAGCGGGTCCAGGCGCAATGCCTGGGGATTTCGCCTAAGGGAGATGTATACGCCGGCAAGCTATCGCATCGACGGCGTCTGGGGCCAAAAGATGCAGCACAGGCTTTTCCCCGCCTATCACCCGGATCTGAGCCGGTCGCAAGGGCTGCATGAGGCCTGGTTCCCCGAAGATCTGCGCTTCAAGCTTCGGGACAGCGGCCTTAACCTTTATCATTTGAAGATGATCGAGCCGAAACGGCGCGTGGCACGTCGCGACCTCTACAATCATCTCGATCCGGAGCAACGTTTGCAGCAGATCGGCTACGACTATCTGACGGACGAGTCGGGAGCGGTTCTGGAAGCGATACCGGCCGGGCGAGACTACTTTCCCACCCATGTCGACGACGGCAGGCTTTGGATGGCTGAGGTGTCCGCCGACCGGCGGAGCTGAAGGACGCCCTCTGGGGACGGCGGAACCAGCCGCTGTCGCGCGGCTTATCTACGGACCAGTTCCGTGGAGTTACCATGCTGCAACGAGCACAATCGTCCTTCGGCCGCCTGGCGGGTGGTCTGGAAATACAAGGGAACGGCGCGCAGAGTTCCGCCGAGCGCGCCGCGCTCAGCTATGTCAGCGATGCCGATCCGGGCATCCGGCGCCTGAGAAAAGGCAAGGGATTTTCCTATGTCGGCCCGAACGGGAGTGCGGTCACCGCGGCCACCCTTGACCGTATCAAGGCGATCGTCATTCCGCCCGCGTGGACGGATGTATGGATCTCGCCCGACCCGAACGGCCATATCCAGGCGACCGGCCGGGATCAGCGCGGACGCAAGCAGTACCGCTATCATCCGCAGTGGACCGAGGAACGGGACGGCGTCAAATACTCCAGCCTCGTTGCTTTCGCGCAAAGCCTGCCCTCCTTGAGGCGCCAGGTCGATGCCGACCTGCGCCGTCATGGACTTCCGCTGGAGCGCGTTGTCGCCTCTGTCGTCTGGCTGCTCGACAACACCATGATCCGTGTCGGCAATGCCGCCTATGCCCGCGACAACAAGAGTTTCGGCCTGACCACGCTGCGCGACCGCCATGTCGAAATCACCGGTTCCAGCCTGCGCTTCTCCTTCACGGGCAAGTCCGGCAAGGAATGGAAGCTGAAGCTCGTCGACCAACGCATCGCCAAAATCGTGCGCGGCGCGCAGGACCTGCCTGGCCAGAAGCTGTTTCAGTATCTTGATGACGAGGGAACACGCCGGCCGCTGCGGTCGGAGGACGTCAATCGCTATATTCGCGAGGCATCTGGCCCGGAGTTCAGCTCCAAGCATTTTCGCACCTGGGGCGGCACCATCCATGCGGCATCGCTGTTCGCGCAGGCGGAGTTGCCCGAGAGCATGACCCAGAAAAACCGCGTGATGAACAGTATCGTCGACAAGGTCGCCGAACGACTCGGCAATACGCGAGCCGTCTGCCGCCGGTGCTATATCCATCCGCTCGTCTTCGAGGCGTGGGCCGAAGGGAAGCTGCTCGGCGAAATGGCCGAAGCCAACAAACGAAAGCGCCTTATACCGGGCCTCGACGAGGAGGAGACGCTGGTGCTGAGATGGCTGCAGGCGCGCGAAGCCTGACCACCAGGAGGATAGCGTAAACCCTCGATAGCCCTACAACTTTTTTGTCGACCTTGTGTCGGGAAGGGTCCTACTGTTGCGTCCTTTGATACGGAAAGGACGCACCATGCTCTATGCCATTCTCTGCTACGCCTCCGAAGACGTGGTCTGCTCCTGGAGCAAGGAACAGGACGAGGAGGTCATGGCAAAGCTCCTCAACGTACAGGACAAATACGCCAGGGCAGGCCGGCTGGGGCCGGTGGCGCGCCTGCTGCCGACCACAGCCGCGACGACGCTTCGCAAGGTCAAGGGCGAATCGGTGGTGCTCGACGGCCCGTTCGCCGAGACCAAGGAGCAGTTCCTCGGCTTCTACACGCTCGAATGCAATCACCTGGACGAAGCAGTCGAGTTCGCTCGCGAACTCTCCGAGGTCAATCCGAGCGGTGGTTCCTACGAGATCAGGCCGATCTCGGTCTTCAATCCGACAAAGGTTCCCGCATGACCGAGCTTGCCTGGATCAGCAACGCGATCAGCACCGCCCGTCCGCAGGCGATGGGCGCGCTGCTGCGCTATTTCCGCGACCTCGACGCCGCGGAAGAAGCTTTCCAGGATGCATGCCTGAGGGCGCTGAAGAACTGGCCGAAAAACGGGCCGCCGCGCGATCCGGCGGCCTGGCTGATCTTCGTCGGCCGCGACAGCGGCATCGACGCGGTGCGCAAGCGCGCCAAGCAGGCGCCGATGCCGGAAGAGGACCAGATCTCCGATCTCGAGGATGCCGAAGGCGATATGGCCGAGCGGCTGGACGGCGCGCATTATCGCGACGATATCCTGCGGCTCCTGTTCATCTGCTGCCATCCGGACCTGCCGGCGACGCAGCAGATCGCGGTCGCGCTGCGCATCGTCTCCGGCCTGACCGTCAAGCAGATCGCGCGCGCCTTTCTCGTCGGCGAGAGCGCCATGGAGCAGCGCATCACCCGGGCCAAGGCGCGCATCGCCGATGCCGGCGTGCCGTTCGAGACGCCAGGCGCGGTCGAGCGTTCCGAGCGCTTGGCGGCGGTCGCGGCCATGATCTATCTGATCTTCAACGAGGGCTATTCGACCAATGGCGGCGAGGCGCCGGCCCGCGCGCCGCTTTGCGAGGAGGCGATCCGGCTCGCCCGGCTGCTGCTCAGGCTGTTTCAGCAGGAACCGGAGATCATGGGGCTGACGGCGCTGCTGCTTCTCCAGCATGCACGCGCGCCGGCGCGCTTCGACGCGCATGGCGAGATCGTGCTGCTCGAGGATCAGGACCGGTCGCTCTGGAGCCGCAAGATGATCGACGAGGGCCTGGCGCTGGTCGACAAGGCGCTGCGTCATCGCAAGCCTGGCCCATACCAGGTGCAAGCGGCGATCGCGGCATTGCATGCGCGGGCGGCAACACCCGAGGATACGGACTGGACCGAGATCGACCTGCTCTACGGCTTGCTCGAGCAGATGCAGCCGTCGCCGGTAGTGACGCTGAACCGCGCGGTTGCGGTGAGCAAGGTGCGCGGCCCCGAAGCGGCGCTGGCGATGATCGAGCCGCTGGAGGATCGGCTGGCAGGCTATTTCCACTTCTTCGGCCTGAAGGGCGGCCTGCTGATGCAGCTCGGCCGTGGCGAGGAGGCGCGCGTGGCCTTCGACCGCGCGATCGCTTTAGCCAACACCGCCGCCGAAGCCGCTCATATCCGCATGCATATCGACCGGCTGATCAAGGAAAGCACCGAGAAGTCGCAGGCCAAGAAGGCGCGCTGATCCCATTTTCACTATTGGCCCAATTTTGCGCGCCGGGGTTGGACCATCCCGGGGTGGCGGTTTTTCCCTGAAACGAGTAATGCCACGCCATGAAAGCGCCGTCGTGCCTGAGGGCGCCGACAAGACGTGGCGCAAGGCTTCGACGCTCGCCATATCCAAGGCGAGATCTGAAAAGGAACCAACATGACGATTGCGAAGGAAACGGCCTCACTTCTGGAGAAACTTGGCGTCGCCAAGGATGCACTTTCCGGCGGCGACCTCATCGTGCGCAGCCCGGTGACGGGCGAGCAGATCGCTGCACTGAAGTCGATCTCGGCGGTCGATGCCGGCAAGGCTATCGATGCCGCGCACAAGGCCTTCCACGCCTGGCGGCTGGTGCCGGGGCCGAAGCGGGGCGAGCTGGTGCGCCTGCTCGGCGAGGAGTTGCGTGCTCACAAGGCGGAGCTCGGCCGGCTGGTGTCGATCGAGGTCGGCAAGATCCCGTCCGAGGGTCTCGGTGAAGTGCAGGAGATGATCGACATCTGCGATTTCGCAGTCGGTCTTTCGCGCCAGCTCTACGGCCTGACCATCGCCACCGAGCGCCCTGGAC
>NZ_RZSR01000505.1:0-4294 GCF_004023265.1 Mesorhizobium sp. M1A.F.Ca.IN.020.06.1.1 | reverse complement strand
CGCAAGGTGCGCGTCGCCATGAGCAACGCCTTCGCCATGGGCGGTACGAACGCAGTTCTGGCATTCAGGCAGGTGTAGAAGCCATGCAAGACGCATCATTTGAGGTCACCTGTCGTATCTAGCTGCTGAGGGGCGGGGCATTGTGAAACAGGGGGAGCTGTGTGGCCCCTCTTTCTCGGCTCGACGATGTGGAAGGAGCCTGTGCGGCGAAACGGGCCGACGCCCTCAGGCCCAGAACTTGGGCGAAACCAACTCCCACCAAAGCACAGCCGCTTTAGTAGCCGAACAATGAAGCCTCGCTCGACGAGCCGCCGCCTCTACTGTCAGCGGCATCACGCGGTTGAAGCGAACAGCGCAGCGGCTACTGTTTCCCGCACAACTCGGATGGCAATTGGGACAAGTCCGCACATGTCGTCACGTACGCTGAACGCCGCAGGTACAGCCAAATTGGGGGCGGAGCGTTTCTGCCGTTTTGATAGAATTCTATCAAACTGACAATTTTCCTTGCACGAATGCAAGGAGAGCTCGATTGACTCCCCTCCTTTCTTGTCAAGGATGGGTTTGCAGGCTGCGGTGCGGCAGAAGCCGGACAGAACGGCGACCGGTCGAGTAAAGGCCTGCGCAAACAAGCGCGCATATTGCGGGCGCCCGCACGGAGGAGAAGACGCTCGTCCTGGTGAAAGACAACGATGCTCAGGCGCCATTGCCATTTGCCGAGGGCGTCCGCGCGCCGGAAATTTCGAGGCACAAAGGTGAGATCGAGAATGATAATGACGAAAAACAACACAGCTCACCGTCAAGTGCAGTTCCACCGGCGGGTGGCGGAGTGGGATGGGCTGCCAAATGGAGCGTAAAAAGATCAGCAAGGAGATGCTTGGCGATAGTCTGGCGCTGCGCAAGCTGCGTGAGCACCTTGTCAAGGTGGCCAAGGCGAAGACTACGGTCATGTTGCGAGGTGAATCCGGAACCGGCAAGGAGCTGGTTGCCAAAGCCATTCACGAACTCTCGCCTCGCGCCAAGCAGCCCTTCATCAAGGTCAATTGCGCGGCGCTCACCGAGACGCTTCTGGAATCTGACTTGTTCGGTCATGAGAAGGGTTCCTTCACCGACGCGATCAATTTGCGCAAGGGGCGCTTTGAGGCTGCCGACAAAGGCACATTGTTTCTGGACGAGATTGGCGAAATATCGGGCTCGTTCCAGGCTAAGCTGCTGCGTGTCCTGCAGGAGCAGGAGTTTGAGCGTGTCGGCAGCAACCACACCATTAAAGTCGATGTTCGCGTGATTGCCGCAACCAACAGGGACTTGGAAAAGGCAGTTCAACGCAAGGAGTTCCGGCAAGACCTCTATTACCGCATCAGCGTCGTCACTTTACGCGTGCCGGCATTGCGCGAAAGGCGAGGTGATATTCCGCTCTTGGCCGCTCAGTTTCTCAAGAATTTCAATACTGAGAATGATCACACGCTGACCTTCGCTCCCGAAGCGATTGAGGTGCTAATGAATTGCGAATTTCCAGGCAACATCCGAGAGCTCGAAAACTGCGTTCAACGGACGGCAGTTCTGGCGACGGGTCCATCAATCCTCAGAACTGACTTTGCCTGTTGCGTGGGTGAGTGCTTGGCCGCGGCGCTGTGGAAGAACGGACCGCCGACGTCAGAGAACTCGACTACGATCGAGCCTTCCGCCGCCCGTGCCGCCCCGCCCGTCGGCGACGGGCAAGCGCCGATAGGCCCTGCCACGACTCGTGGTAGGGTGCCCGATGCCGATACGGTCATTGCCGCCATGGAAAAGTGTGGCTGGGTGCAGGCAAAGGCGGCGCGCCTGCTCGGTTTGACCCCGCGCCAGATCGGCTACGTGCTGAGAAAACACGGCATCGAGATCAAGCGTCTCTGAAACAACCCGCCGAGCAAGAGCTGGAGCAGGTCAAGCATTGGTGCTCTGGCGCCGAGCCCATCGGCCACCTTACGAACGTGGGTGTGAACAGCGCTGCCAAGATTCCGGCCGTGTGCTTTCTACCACCAGTCGTACTGGGGCTCTGCGGCTGACAAAACTAAGAAGGAGGAATCCTATGGCTAGTAACTTCGCTCTACACCGCAAGGGCAAATCCAATCCGACGTGCCTGAAATCCAGAAATAATCGATGTATCATTGGTGACACGCCAGCATGCGTAGAGGCGACGCGCAGATCTCCGCTGGCGGGACCTGGTCGATACATAAGCTGATCGCTTGCCGCTCGATATCGCGCCAATCTGATCTGAAAGAAATAAGTAGTTTTGGGAATAGGGATTAAGCATGCCAACGCGCTTCAGAACGATCAAATTGTTTTTAGCAACAACGGCGCTCTTCGCACCAAATCTGTCCTTGGCCCAGGAATCAGTCGCGTCGCCTGCGCCGGTGGCAGATGCCGAATATTCCAGAAATTGGGGCCTGAGTATGATCAACGCCCTGCCCGCCTACCTTAAAGGCTATACGGGCAAGGGCGTCGTCGTTGCGATTGTGGATACAGGACTGGATATCAACCATCCCGAATTCGTGGCGCGCATTTCGAAGGCGCTGCACAACTTCGGGACGGATAAACGCTTGGCTGACGTCAGCCATTCTGTCGACAAAGACGGTGTGCCTGACGGACACGGGACCCATGTGGCGGGGATAATCGGCGCCGCGCGCGACGGCACGGGCATGCAGGGCGTGGCCTATGAATCGACAGTATTGCCCCTTCGAGCAGTGGATATCGGCGACCCAGATGATCCCGAGATGGACCCGACCAATGAAGCGATCGAATACGCGATTGGTGCGGGAGCTGGCGTGCTCAATGGGAGCTACGGGCCAGGCCTGTTGCTGGGGCGGTATCTCAAGGACGAGAACGGCCAACTGAAACTCGATGGCAAGGGATATGCCATCGATAATAAAAACTATGAGATTCTCGACTATCAGGCCATCTATGATGATCCGAGCAATCTCGTCGATACCTACAATACGTTGAAGAAGGCGGCTAAGGCGGACATCGTGCTCGTCTTCGCCGCCGGTAATGATGCCAGTACCGACGACCAACCCGGCGCTGCTTCGGCGATTCCCAGCGGCATCGGCACGTTGCCGTTAATAACGCCAGAAAATACCAAAGATGGAAATCTTTATAAGTTCATCGACACAAACGATCAAACAAACAAAGGTTTCGATTTCAATAACCCAAATACATACAAGATAGTGAGCGGGTCTGATGTCTCGAAGCTCGACTTCTCGGATCTGGCAGGCTCGCTGATAACAGTCGTTGCTGTCGGCAAGGATGGCAAGATTGCCAGCTATAGCAATAGATGCGGAGCCACAGCAGAGTGGTGCCTCGCGGCTCCGGGTGGCGATATTAATGCCGATCCCGATAATCCGATTGATGAGAACGGCATTTATTCTACCTGGCCACAAGGGGATCGGGCGAACAAGAACAACCCGTATAAGTACGAGGAAGGTACTTCCATGGCAACGCCGCATGTTGCTGGCGCGGCGGCAGTGATCCGGTCGGCATTCCCTTACATGAACGCCCGCCAGACCATTGAAACCCTCCTGACAACGACGACCACCAAAGGGTTCGAGGATGAACAAGTCTTCGGCCAGGGTCTGCTCAATCTCGGCGTTGCGATCGAGGGTCCGGGCGAGTTCCGCTACGCCGGCGTCTTCGACGTCGACACCAAAGGCTACTCCTCGATCTGGTCGAATTCAATCTCGGGCGCCGGAGACCTGACGAAGCGCGGCGAAGGAGCGCTGATCCTGTCCGGCGAAAACAGCTACAGCGGGCCGACCAAGGTGCTTGGAGGCATACTCGCCGTCGATGGCCGCATTGTTTCGAAGGTAGGCGTCTCGGCTACTGGTACCCTTACGGGTATCGGTGCAGTCGGCTCTCTTACGGTTGGCGCAGGCGGCACCGTCGCTCCTGGCAGCGTGCTCGATCCAAGCAAGGGGGTTGCAGTGCTCACCGTCAACGGTGACTTCGTGCAGCAGGCCGGGTCGACCTATTTGGCGGGTATCGCACCGAGCAAGGCTTCAGATCTCATCGACGTTGCCGGCAGTGCCGCCATCAACAAGGGAGCGAGCGTCAACCTGGTGCGTGAAGGTGCCGGGCATTTCTCAGTCGATACCCGCTACACGCTTCTGACCGCCGCTGGCGGCGTGATCGGGACCTACGGCGGGCTGACAGGAGGCCTCTTTACAGACTCGCCCTTCGTCGATTTCGAACTCGCTTATGACCCGACCAACGTCTATCTCGACGTCGATCGCCATTCTGTCACCTTTGCCGATGTCGGCAATAC
>NZ_RZSR01000504.1:0-4297 GCF_004023265.1 Mesorhizobium sp. M1A.F.Ca.IN.020.06.1.1 | reverse complement strand
TTCGAGAGGTGGTGACCAAGAATTCGAAACGCCTTGCGTCACAAGGCTTTGCGCGTTTTTTGAAGGGGGGACAGAGCCGGTCAAAGTTGGATGTCCCCCTCTGACGCCATAACCTCGTCCATTCCGGCCGACTTTTCGGTCTGGCTTGGCGCGTTCGTTTTTGGCCTGATGATCCCGCGCACTGGCTTGCCGGTGATCCAGATGAAGGGGCTGTTCACCCCGATGATCCGGTGATCGAGCAGCCGCTCGCGGCCGCGGCGGAGCGCCTTCTTGAGGCGATCACGCCAGTTCGCGAGATCCTCGCCATCATCGGGGTTGAGGTTTTTGAAGGCCTCCTTGACGTGCTCGTAATCGACAACCCTGGTTATCGATGGCGGCAACGCCAACATGGGCGACGGGGGCTGCCCCTTGTCGGTGAGAGCGGCGAGCAGCGCCTTCAGGAACATCGAATCGTTGGTTGTCGGTTTGAACCCCTTGTCGACGACTTCACCTTCTTCCTTCGCCGGCGGCGTCACCACGCACGAGGTCACCGGCTCGCCATAGTCGTTGCGGTCGATCTCGACGGCCGGCAAGACGAACTTCCAGCTGAAGCCGGCTTCGCCCTCCGACTGCTTCATCACTTTGGCTTGCCGGATCACCCGGTTGTTGGCGTCACGAAACTCGCCGAGCTGCTTGTCCTTCATCACCGAAATGCTGATGACGGTTTCGATGGCGTTGTAGAGGACGAGGGAGCCGCGCGCGGAGCCGAATGAGTTGGAATGGCCGATCACCCAGACGGCGGCGCCGGTGAGGTCGCGGAGACGCTCGTAGCGCTTCAGGATGGTGGAGACATCCTTCTTGTCGATCTCGGAGGCGCCAGGCGTCGCCTTGTCGTGGGTGTCGATGACGACGACATCGAGCGAATAGCTCCATTTCTTGGCGATCTCGATGCACTCAGCCGCGAGCTCGTCGACCGTGCTTTCCTCGGAGAAGATATCGAAGCGCCGTGTCGTCACCGCGAAGGGGAAATCCTCGATCGGCAGATCGTAGAACTGGCGGAAGGCCTGCATGCGGTTGCGGGCGCCGTGGCCCTTCTCGACACAGCAATAGACCACACCGCCGCGCAGCGTGCGGCGCCCTTGGTAGGCCATGCCGGCGGCGACATGGATGCCGGCGTCAAAGGCAGAGAACGATTTGCCGGACTGGCTTTCACCGAACCAGAGCACGGTTTCACGACGTGGCAACAGGTCCTGCACCTGAAACTCATACGGCCGTGCGCTCCTGGCGTTCTGGTCTTCCCACCGGATGAGACCGAACTTCGAACGGAAGGGCGGTTTCAAAGCCTCGACCGTGGCGGCCTCGAACTCATCGAAAGACTGGATCGTTGGCGCCACCGTCATGGGTTCGCCCCGACATCCTGGAGGAGGAGGTCCGCGAAGTCGTGGCCGGCCGGAGCCATCGTGATCGAAACGCCGATCCCGAGATTGCGGAACCGACGTCCGCCGACGAGAAGGCGCGCCCGCGTCATAGCGGGATCGCTGTCGCCATCGCCGAGCAGGATGAGCTGGCGCACGCAAGCTGGCAGCAGCATGCCCGGCCGATCCATGTCGGGGACGCCGTTCGGGATACGCTTCGCGGGATCGTCGGGATGCTCCATGGAGCCCATCGAACCGCCCGACAGGTTGCCGAGCGACACCGCGGCGCCGACGGCCACGTCATCGCCGCCGTAGCCGAGCTCGAGCCATGCGCGCGAGGTCTCGATGCCTTCGCCGGTGGCGAGGCGCGATGCATCAGGGGAGAGCCGGATATAACCGCCGCGCTGCTCGCCCAGCACCTTCTTTGCCTTGTTGCGGCGTTGATCGCCGGGCGGCGTAAGCTTCTTCGGGGCGTCGCGATCCAGATAGGTACGATGCAGCCCGATGATGTCGCCGCTGGGCGCGCGGATCGCGGCAACCATCGCCGGGAACGCGCCGAGCTCGACCGATTCCTCGGCATCCGGAGAGGCGAAGCCACGGTAGACGAGATCCGGAATGAAGCGGAGATCGAAGGTCCAGGACTTGCCAACACGAAGACCGCGGGTTTCCTGAAGGTAGGCTGCGACGTGGGTGCCGGCGATCGGCTTGCCGGTCGTGAAGGTATGCGTGATCGATTTGCGCGTCCGCTCGACGGCCTTGCGCTCCTCGTCCTCCCATTCCTTATTACGGACGTCGATAGCGTGCCGCTCCTCTGCGGTGATGAGCCGGACACCGCCAAGGACCTCGACGGCCTCCATGAAGGTCTTGCCGCCTAGCTCCTGCAGTGCGCTGAAATGGTCACCGGCGGCGCCACACCCGAAGCAATGGTAGCGGCCGCGCTCGTCGTTGATCTTGAGGCTGCCGGACTTTTCCGCATGAAAGCAGCAGACCGCCCATTTGGCCTTTTTGCTGCCCCGAGATTTGACGCCATACTTTTCGAACACGCTGGAAAGCAGCGTGCGCGACTTCAAGTCGTCCAGTTCTGTCGGATCGATGCGTCTGGACATCTATCGCCGCTCGACCTCGATCTTGCGGCCGCGCCTGAAGATGCCGCCGAACAGAGCCTCGGCCTTGGATCGCTCGGCTGACGCTTTTTCGCCGTCGCGGACAATGCCGTCGCCGAATAGGTGCTTCATCAGTGCGCGATAGGCGGCGACCTGGGCCTGCTCTTCGGTATCGAACAGCTGGGCGACGCCATTTTCGCAGACGGGCTCCCAGTCGGTGCGGTGCACCTTTTTGAATTCACCCCGGAAGCCGTTCGATTCCGGAACGGCGCGGACCTCTGCGTCGTTCATCGGACCGGCCTCGTGATTTCCGCGCGAAGCTCGGCGGCGTTGAGCGCCTTGCGTGCAATGATGTCGAGGACGCGCCGGCGTTCCTCTGACAAGCCGCGGTCGAGCACCGCGACCAGGATCATCGCCACCTTCATGCCCCGCTCTGGCGGAACATCGGCCGGCTTCAGGTCGAGCGCGTCGATGATGGCGGAAACTTCCTTGCCGAAATCGAGGATCATGGCGCCACCTCGGCGATCGTTGGCGCGATCGACGGCGCGTCAACCATCGGCAGCCGCCCCTCCAGCAGATCGAAGAAACTCGGCGTGTTCCGCTTGGCCTCAGCCTCGTGGCAGTAATAGAGCCCGTCGACGAAAGACGTCTCGTTCAACTCCGACGCCATACCAAAGCGCCCCTTGAGGATGGCGCGGTAGGGGACGGTCATGAGGCCGCCGAAGGGATCGAAGATGACGTCGCCGGGGCTCGAATAGCGATCGATCAGCCGGTCGACGATATCGAACTGCAGCGGGCAGATATGCTTCTCGACATTGCGCTGCGCCTGGCTGCCGTTGAGGGTCAGCATGCGCACGACGTCCGACCATATCCATGGCGAGCGCGAGACCGGCGCCAGCGCCATGTATTCGGTCGGCAACCGGTCTTTGGATTGCAGGACCTCGCCGATCGCGACGACCGCCTCGTGATCGTAGACCGTCGCCTCACTGTAGGCGCGGAAGGCCTTGGGCACCGCGCGCGGATGAATCGCGGTCCACTCGTCGCGGGTGAGCAGCCGGTCGCCGCTCGACCGCCAGTGTGCGTGGGCATCGAGTTGCCAGCGCGCGAGGCTGTAATCGTCTCGGCTCTTGCTCACCCGATCATCGGCATAGCCCTTGGTGCGGTCGCTCTGCGGCTTGTGGAAGAGCAGCACATACTCCGGCGAGCCGACGCCCATCTTGGTGCCGTCCTTCAGCATTTCCGTGTAGCCGAGGCGGTAGTTGCCGTTGTTTTCGGTCACGACGTCGGTGTCGACGGTGATCATCCCGCAATAGTCGAAGCCGTGCCGGCTGAAATGGAAGATCGCCTCAGCATGGAAGGGAGAGACCGTTGGCAGCCCGGTGCCGGTGACGTTGCCAAACAGGATCCTGTCCTTGACGTGGATGCAGGCGAGCCGGCCGGGCTTCAGGATCCGGTAGAGCTCCGGCGTCAGGAAATCCATCTGGGCCCAGAAATGGGCGTTGTCGTCGGTGTGGCCGAAGTCGTTGTAGCTCGCCGTGTATTCATAGTGATTGCTGAAGGGGATCGAGGTGATGATCTCGCCCACGCTGTCGGCTTCCAGCCGGCGCGCCTCGTCGACGCAATCGTTGTTGGCGATCGTGAAGAACTGACCACGCTCCTCGCGCCGTTCCACGCCAATCGAGCGCTGCAGAACGCTCTCCAGTGGCAGCTTGCCCAAACCGTACTTGCGGATGATCTCCGTCATCCGCTCCATCATCTCGTTGTGCTCGGCCCACTTCTCCTCGAGAATCCGGCGTGTGC
>NZ_RZSR01000503.1:0-4311 GCF_004023265.1 Mesorhizobium sp. M1A.F.Ca.IN.020.06.1.1 | reverse complement strand
CATCACCATCGCGATCGGCATGCTGATGGGCCGCTTCCTGGTCATCATCCCGGCTTTGGCCATCGCCGGCTCGCTGGCCACGAAGAAGACCCTGCCTGCTTCCGCCGGCACCTTCCCGACCGACGGCATGCTGTTCGTCGGTCTCCTGGTCGGCGTGATCGTCATCGTCGGCGGCCTCACCTTCTTCCCGTCGCTCGCCGTCGGCCCGATCGTCGAGCATCTGGCGATGATCCTCGGACAGACTTTCTGAGATGACCATGCCCTGGTTCAACAACATACGTCGGCACGATCGTCACCAATCCGGTGACGGAACGCCCGATGACGGAGGGGACGAGAAGCCTCGTCCTTTCCCGACGCTCTCCACCTTCCTCGGCATGGCGGCCGTGCTGTTCGTGCTGTGGCTGCTGGCCTCGGGCCTTCCGCATCTGTTGCCGAAGACCGAACACCCGGCGCCATCCAACATCACCGATACCGGAGTCCTGAAATGAGCCAGTCCAAATCCGCGAGCATTCTGGATGCCAGCATCCTGATGCCCGCCATTGGCGGCGCTTTCCGCAAGCTCGATCCGCGCACGCTGATCAAGAACCCGGTGATGTTCGTCGTCGCCATCGTCTCAGCACTCACCACCGTCCTGTTCGTCAAGGATGTCATCACCGGCGGCGGCGATCTCGGCTTCACCTTGCAGATTATCATCTGGCTGTGGTTCACCGTGCTGTTCGCCAACTTTGCCGAGGCGGTGGCCGAGGGACGCGGCAAGGCGCAGGCGGACTCGCTGCGCAAGGCGCGCACCGAGACCCAGGCCAAGCTGCTCGTCAACGCCGAGGATCGCGGCAAGTTCAAGTTGGTGCCTGGCACCCGCCTGAAGGTCGGCGACATCGTGCTGATCGAAGCCGGCGACATCATCCCTTCCGACGGCGAGGTGATCGAAGGCGTGGCTTCCGTCAACGAGGCGGCAATCACCGGCGAATCCGCGCCTGTGATCCGCGAATCCGGCGGCGACCGCTCGGCCGTCACCGGCGGCACGCAGGTGCTGTCCGATTGGATCCGCGTGCGCATTTCCGCCGCCTCCGGCCAGACCTTCCTCGACCGCATGATCTCGCTGGTCGAAGGTGCGGAGCGCCAGAAGACCCCGAACGAGATCGCGCTTAACATCTTGCTTGTAGGCATGACGCTGATCTTCGTCCTGGCCACCGCGACCATCCCGAGCTTCGCCTCTTATTCCGGCGGCTATATCCCGGTGACGATCCTCGTCGCTTTGTTCGTGACGCTGATCCCGACCACGATCGGCGCGCTGCTTTCGGCCATCGGCATTGCCGGCATGGATCGCCTGGTGCGTTTCAACGTGCTTGCCATGTCCGGCCGCGCCGTCGAGGCTGCCGGCGACGTGGACACGTTGCTCCTCGACAAGACCGGCACCATTACGCTCGGCAATCGCCAGGCGACCGAGTTCCATCCGGTGAAGGGTGTGTCCGAACAGGAACTGGCCGATGCTGCTCAATTGGCCTCGCTGGCTGACGAGACGCCGGAAGGCCGCTCGATCGTGGTGCTGGCGAAGGAAAAATACGGCATCCGCGCCCGCGATATGGCGACCTTGCATGCCACTTTCGTGCCCTTCACCGCGCAGACCCGTATGAGCGGCGTCGACATCGACGGCTCGTCGGTGCGCAAAGGCGCGGTCGATGCCGTGCTAGCCCATGTCAATCAAGCAACAGTCGCAAGCCATGGCACGCGTCCGACAAGCGACACCATGCGCGACCTGCAGGCCAGGGCCGACGAGATCGCCCAGGCCGGCGGCACGCCGCTGGCGGTCGAGCGCGACGGGCGCCTGCTCGGCGTCGTCCACCTCAAGGACATCGTCAAGGGCGGCATTCGCGAGCGTTTCGCCGAGTTGCGCAAGATGGGCATCCGCACGGTGATGATCACCGGCGACAATCCGCTGACCGCAGCGGCCATCGCGGCCGAAGCCGGCGTCGACGACTTCCTGGCCCAGGCGACGCCTGAAAACAAGCTGTCGCTGATCCGCGAGGAACAGGCCAAGGGCAAGCTTGTCGCGATGTGCGGCGACGGCACCAACGATGCGCCGGCGCTCGCCCAGGCCGATGTCGGCGTCGCCATGAACACCGGCACGGTCGCCGCGCGCGAGGCCGGCAACATGGTCGACCTCGACAGCGATCCGACCAAGCTGATCGAGATCGTCGAGATCGGCAAGGCGCTGCTGATGACGCGCGGTTCGCTGACCACCTTCTCGATCGCCAACGACGTCGCCAAGTATTTCGCCATCATCCCGGCCATGTTCGCCGTGTTCTACGTCGCGCCCGGCCAGTCGGTAGGCCCGCTGCAGGCGCTCAACATTATGCATCTGGCGACGCCGCAGAGCGCCATTCTGTCGGCGATCATCTTCAACGCGCTGATCATCGTCGCGCTGATCCCGCTGTCGCTGAAGGGGGTGAAATACCGCGCCATCGGCGCCGGCGCGCTGCTCACCCGCAATCTTCTCGTCTACGGCCTTGGCGGCATCATCGTGCCGTTCGCCGGCATCAAGGCGATCGACCTGATCGTCACGGCTCTTGGCCTGGCATAGGAACCCATTCCGATGTTCAAGCAACTCAGACCCGCTATCGTCATGATCGTTTTCTTCACGGTGCTGACCGGCCTCATCTATCCGATCGGCATGATCGGCATCGCGCAGGCGCTGTTTCCCAGGCAGGCCAATGGCAGCCTGATCGAAAAGGATGGTAAGGTTATCGGCTCCGAACTGATCGGCCAGGCCTTCGCCAGCGACCGCTATTTCCACGGGCGGCCCTCGGCCGCCGGCGACGGCTACAACGCCGCCTCCTCCGGCGGCTCGAATCTCGGGCCGACCAATGCGAAGCTGATCGAACGTATCAAGGCCGACGCCGACAGGCTGAAGGCTGAGAACCCGAACGCACCGGTTCCGATGGATCTCGTCACCACGTCTGGCAGCGGCCTCGATCCCGACATCAGCCCGGAGGCGGCCTATTTCCAGGTGCCGCGGATTGCCAAGGCCAGGGGCATCGATGAAGCCAAGGTGAAATCGCTTGTCGACGGCCATGTCGAGGATCGCGAGCTGGGCTTCATGGGTGAGCCGGTGGTCAATGTGCTGGCCCTCAACATGGGGCTCGACGATCTCAAATAATCAGCACTCGCAGCGGGGATCGACACGATCCCCGGTGCAATCCATGATTGGACTTGATGCCGGACGACAGGACCAACTTCGAGAACAGACCTTCTCCCGACGCGCTGCTCGAGCACGCGGAGCGGGAGGGCCGCGGCCGTCTGCGCATCTTCCTTGGCGCGGCGCCCGGCGTCGGCAAGACCTACGAGATGCTGTTGGCAGGCCGCGCCCGGCGCGCCGACGGCATCGACGTCGCGATCGGCGTCGTTGAAACGCATGGCCGCAAGGAAACCCAAGCGCTGGTCGAAGGCTATGAGGTGATCCCGCGCCGCGAGGTCGAATACAGGGGCCGGGTCCTTGACGAGATGGACATCGACGCCATCCTGAAACGGCGGCCGGAGCTGGTTCTGATCGACGAGCTCGCGCACACCAACGGGCCCGGCAGCCGTCATCCCAAGCGCTATCTCGATGTTCAGGAAATCCTGTCGCAGGGCATCGACGTCTACACCACGCTCAACATCCAGCATGTCGAAAGCCTGAATGACGTCGTGGCGCAGATCACCCGCGTCAGGGTGCGTGAAACCGTTCCGGATTCCATCATCGACGAGGCCGACGACATCGAGGTCATCGACCTCACCCCGGACGACCTGATCAAGCGGCTGCATGAAGGCAAGGTCTATTTCCCGCAAACCGCTCAGCGCGCGATCGAGAACTATTTTTCGCCTGGCAATCTGACGGCGCTTCGCGAGTTGGCGCTGCGACGCACCGCGCAGCGCGTCGATGAACAGCTCCTCAGCCATATGCAGTCCCACGCCATTCCGGGACCGTGGGCGGCCGGCGAGCGGGTCCTTGTCTGCGTCGACTCGCGTCCGGACGGGAGCGCTCGTATCCGCTACGCGCGCCGGCTCGCCGATCGCCTGCGGGCGCCATGGACGGCGCTGCATGTCGACACGCCTCGCCTGGCCGGCATGTCCGAAGAGGACAAGGACCGGCTGGCAACAAATCTGCGCCTTGCCGAACAGCTCGGCGCCGAGGTCGTGACCATCCCGGGCCAGAACGTCGCCCAGGATATCGTGCGCCATGCGACGGCGAACAACTTCACCCATATCGTCATCGGCAGGCCGACCCGCTCGCGCTGGCGGGAATTGATCGAGGGCTCGCTCACCTATGACCTG
>NZ_RZSR01000502.1:0-4325 GCF_004023265.1 Mesorhizobium sp. M1A.F.Ca.IN.020.06.1.1 | reverse complement strand
GAACACCGGAACCGGATCCGGGGGGACGATGCGGGTCTTCAGCTGCGGCTGCGGGACGTCGAGGCAACGCTCGCAGACCAGGATGCGGAGGTTCTGGAGCTTGGTGCCCGCCCATTGCCACTGCCACTGCAGGTCAACGAGGTTGTGCCAAATGCCGCACCGATCGCAGACCGCATAGGCGTGCGGGTTGCTCGGGCTGGTGCGCGCCCGGCCGTGGAAGCGCCACGCCATCGCTACCTCACGTAATAGCCGCCGAGCGAGGGTGAGATGAAGAGTGGCACGTTCTCCGTGTCGCCCTCCATCGCGCTGAGCAGCGCCTTGTCCGCCATCGGCTGCAGCACGGCGATCTTCTCCGCGGCGTAGCTGTACGCCAGCCGGAGCGCGAGCCCCCAGACGAAGGCGCCGAACCACCGCGACGGGATATCGACGGTCTGGCCGCCCTGCAGCGAGACGTCGAATATCTGGCTCACCTGATAGTAGCGCAGCAGATATGGGCCGTTGCCGTCCGGGACCGTCCAGAGCGTGATGGTCGGGGCCAGCAGGCGATCGAACCAGAAGCTCGTCGGTTGCCCCTCTTGCGCCTTGTTGGGCATTGAGGCGTATTCGGTGCGCGAGATCGGCCAGATGATGCGATCGGTTGGATTGCCGGCGCCGTCCGTGGTGCGGATGTAGGCGTCCAGGATCATGATCGTGGCGGGATCGACGTCGTAGGTCGCGACGCCCTCGGTCAGATCGACCTCGACGACATCGACCTTCCACAGGTTCGGAGTGTCGTTGTTCCACTCCGCCAGCATGATGTTGACCGCCATGCGGGCATCGACGAGATGCTCTTGCGTGATGGCCGGTCGCCGGATGCCGCAAAGCCCGTAAGCATAGGTGACGAATTCACCGCTGCTCGGGTTGAAGGCGGTCGTTCCGCTCGTGGTCATCAGGTCGTGCCGATCTGGGTGGCCTGATTGAGCTTGAATGTCAGGGTGCCGCCGGCCAGGCTGCCGACCGTGATCCTGACGAACTGGTACGGCACTGTGATCGTGCCCTCGGTGTTCGCCGTGATGGCGCTCGACGAGAACCACACCGGTGTGACGGACGGATCGTTCACATTGTCATAGGTGTGGTCGACCGTGATGCTGCCGCTGGCGCCGGCATTGAAGATCACCGCATAGCCGACATTCACGGGCGCGATGCGCCAGTCGATGCTGATCGGCGTCTGCGCTCCGGTCGCGCTGGCCGGGTATGTGACGGAAACAGGGTTCATCGGGTCACCCGCTGATGAAGAAAGAGAAACGGGAGCCCGAAGGCCCCCGTCGATGTCAGTGGAAGGATTTCAGCGTCTCGGCGAGGCGTGCCCGCTTGGCGAGCTTCGGATTGTCCGAATGAGCCGCCTTGGCGAGCTTTTTCTCAGGGATTTTGTCTCCCTGGGGAACGCCGAGCTCACGGTGCAGAGCGCCGGGATGCTTCACAGCTCCGGCGATCCACCTGTCTTTGACCGCTCCGCCATCGGCGTAGTCAGTCACCCTCCTTAGCACTCGGGCCGGTCGTCTTGGCGGCTTCCGAGAGCGGGGAGCGATCAGCGCCGACGCGGCCGCCGGACTTGCGGCCGGGGCGGTCGAGCCGCATCTTGGACATCTTGCCCCCGACCTTGCCCCCTTCCTTCTTCTTCACGCGGCCGCCGTCCTTGCGCTCGTCGGCTTCCTTGGCGACGTTCGAGCCGCCGCCAGCGTAGACTTCCTTCGGCGACGGGTCTTTCGCGACGACACCGCCACCAGCACGCTTTGCTTTGCCTTTCATGGGATTGATCCTCAGAAGTTCGTGAACTGCGCCACGCCGAAGAGGCCGATCGCAGAGCTGATGTTGTTGACGGAGGGCGAGGAGAAGAACATCGAACGTTTGGTTCCGTCCGATGCGGTCTGCAGGGCATAGGTGCCGCGCACATCGCCAGTGGTTGCAGTCGCCGGGCTCGTGGCGTCCGGCGCAGTGTAGCCGGTCGACGCGGTGATCCAGGTCGCGTTCACGTTGGCTTCGAACTCGCCAAAGTAATCGGCCCGCATCGGCAGACCGAGGATATCGGTCGTGCCAACCGTGACCGCCGAGCCCGACAGCGTGCCCGCCGGCGTGATCGAGGCGATATACTTGAACGCCTTCTTGCCCGTGGCTGTGCCAGCATTGGCGCCGGTGATCGTCTCGACCATCGGATACCAATAGATGTCATAGCCGCGAACCGTGAAGGTCGCCGTGCTGTCGTTGCCGACCGACACGACGCGAACGGCACGGGCGACCAGCGTCGTCGGGTCCCAGATATAGACCGAGCCGCCATTGCCCGTCGGCCCCTGGCCGAAGGCTTTGCCGGAGCTCGGGCCATCCAGGGCCAGCAGGCCGGTGACCGTCACGTTGTTGTCGGATCGCTGGATCGACTGACCGACCGTCACGCCGGCGCCGGTGGCCGACACGAGCGTGAGCGCAGTATTGGCGACGGGGACCTGCGATGCCGCGATGTTGTTGGCGGCCAGCGCGGCCGGAACAGCGGAAAGCGTCGGGATCGCCGTCGTGCCGAGGAACCCGTAAACCGGGGAACCGGCACGCTGACCAGGGACGTACGCGAACGGACCGCGCGGGTCCATCAGCGCCTGGCCCTGATCGAAGATCGAAGGGCCGCGATCGGCGTTGTTGTCGGCTGCGAGGCCCCCAGGGACCCCGCCGCCAAACACAACCGCCGGCCCGGCAAAGGCCGTGATCGTCATGCTGTTTCCTTTCCGGTTACGAGGTCGGGAACGCGCCGTAGATGGCACGGGGGTCGTTGTAGCCGAACGAGTAGCGCTCGTAGCCCTTGACCAGCAGGTTGTCCGTGGTGAAGTCGACCTGCATGTCGGTCTCGAAGGCGACGCGCTCGAGATAGAGCAAGCCTTCGATGTTGGTGAGCAGGAACCACGCGAAGTTGCTGGTGAGGAACTCCGAGCAGACATAGCCGTCCGGCAGGCCGCCCGAGGTCGACAGGATCGCGTTGACGTCGTTGTCCGCGGTGCCGGGACGCAATTCCGTCTTGGTGAGGCGGATTGCCACCGGCTCCAGCGCATTCGGCACCACGAGCTTGCGCGCGCGGGCGAAGGTCTTGAGACCGGCGTTGTCCAGGTAGGTCGTCGGGATCGTGGTCATCGCGTTGAGCAGCGATGCCTCGTTGAGGTCGACCTGCACCGAAGGCGTGTTCGCGAACGTGCCGCCATCGATCGGGTGAGCCGTCGAGCAGAGCGCGACGCCGTCGCCGGCGATGGAGGGGTTGTAGACGTTGGCCGTGTTGAACACGTTCCAGCCGAAGATTTCCTTGGTCTGAGCGAAGGACTGCATCAGGCCGAGGTTCGAAGGCTGGAACTGCGCCTTGTAGAGGTTGTCGTCGATCGCCTTGCGGGTGATCGCGTAGCCAAGAGCGATTTCGTTGTGCTCCTGGTTGTAGACGTAGCGCTCGCCGGCGTTGTTGTCGAAGGAGGTCTGGCCACCTTCGCTCTTGAGCTTGGCGAGGCCCAGATAGCGCATGGAGACGGTGCGCTCCAGCGCCATGTTGGACTTGCCCTTGGTGAAGACCGACGGCCAGCGGGCCGGGATCTGATCGTATTTGCCGGTGACACCGCGAAGCCCGGGCAGCAGGAGGTCGCGGATTGCAGCGAGATTAACAGCCATATCCGTTCTCCCCTATTACACGATGCCGGTGAGCGACTTGGTGTCGACGTTGTTGAACGCAACGACGATCCAGTTGCCGTTCGAGGCGCTGTCGGTGCCGTTCGATCCGGGCGGTGCGGTCACCACGGCGACGATGCGGAAGGGGAGGGTCGCGGTGGTGGCGATGGTCGCCTGGTTGGCATAGGCGCCGGAAAGGCCGTTCAGCGCATTGCCGGTGCCGATGGCGAAGTTGATGTTGGCGCCGACGTCGGTGGCGGCAACGGGGGAACCGGCGTTGCCCGACTGGCAGAGGAACTGCGCGTTCGGGTCGTTGATGACGTAGCCGGTGACGGTGGTGTTCGCCAGCGCGGAACCGGAGCCCGGCCAATAGGGCGACCAGACCTTGCGGTTGAGGGTTGCGCTGACATACTCGCAGCCGACGAAGATGCCGGCGATCTGAGTGGTGCCGGCGACGGACTGCGCGATGGTGCCGTCGGCCTGGCTGGTAACCGGGTCGCCCGCATAGATGGCGCCGGCGGTCAGCGCGATGCTACGAGGGGTCTGCTCGTAGGTCGGCGCGGAACCGGTGCCGCGATGCTGGGAAAACCCGAAGGGTGCAAACGTATTGCTCATTTGCGGTGCTCCTGGGGGCGTTTAGAGTTTTGCCTGCCGGACCG
>NZ_RZSR01000004.1:0-25309 GCF_004023265.1 Mesorhizobium sp. M1A.F.Ca.IN.020.06.1.1 | reverse complement strand
GATCAGCTTGCCGTCCAGAGTAACCAGGGCGCCGCCGGAATTGCCCGGATTGATCGAGGCGTCGGTCTGGATGAAATCCTCGTAACCCTCGATGTTGAGTCCACTGCGGCCAAGCGCGCTGACGATGCCGGAGGTCACGGTCTGGCCGAGACCGAAGGGATTGCCAATTGCCACGACATAGTCGCCGACCTTCAGGGCGTCTGAATCGCCTGTCTGTATCGCCGTGAGGTTTTTAGCGTCAATCTGAAGCAGCGCGATATCGGTGTCCTTGTCGCTGCCGATCAGCTTCGCCGGGAATTGCCGGCCGTCCTTGAGGGTGACCGAGATTTCGCTGCCGTCCCCAGCGACGTGATTGTTGGTCAGGACATAGCCCTTCGCCGGATCGACGATCACGCCAGAGCCGGCGCTCATCCTGGCCTGCGGCAGCTGCTCCGGCCCGAAGAAGCGCCGGTAATTAGGGTCGCTGTAAAGCGGATTGTCTTCCTTGGGGGCTTTGGAAACGACCGCGATATTGACGACGGCCGGTGTGACGCGCTCCAGCATGGGCGCAAGCGTCGGCAGGCTGGATGCTTCAGCCGGTGCCGCCGTTTGCGCAGCAACGGGAGCGAGGCTGAAGAAAATGGCCCCCATCGCAACGGCGACGACGCGGAGGTTCGATGTGAGAGCGAGCATTGTTTGCCTCCCTGACCTGGTGTTGTCACTCCTGTCTGCGGGGCTACGCCCGCGGGGTTGAAAAAGCGGGCCCGGAACTTGCTCCAGACCCGCTCGTAGGCACACCTCATGCCGCCTTGCGCATGCCTGAATTGGCTTGGTCAGCCGCAACCTCCCGTTCGAGCGCGAGCAGCGCCTGCTGGACCTCGTCGAGGCGCGAGGGGCGGTCGTTTTCAGGCATGCCCTCATTGGTCGCCAGATCGATCAGATACTCCGTCCAAGCCCAGTTCATCAGGATCGAGCGCTTGGCCTCCAGCGTCAGCTTCGGATCGCGGGCCACGCCCATCGGCGACGTCCAGCTTTCCGGACCGGATGGATCGTTGCGGTTTGCAGCGCCGTCGAGGGCGCACCCGTAGCTCTCCTGAAGCGCGCCAAGTCCGAGCCGGTCGAGTGTCATGTTGGAAAAGCCGTAGGTCGACCTTCCGGGCTTGGCAGGCCTGGTCGCCCCATCATCAGCCTGCTCCGTCGCATTCTGAACGACATAGGACAACCCCTGTCGCTCGGCGTAGCGAACGGCCGACTCCAGCGTCGGGAAGTTCAACTCGACCTGGGTCAGCGTATCGCGGCTCCCGGTGTAGCCCATTAGCGGCTCGACAAAGGGCGCGGTGCGCCGCTCGAAAACGAGACGCCAGCCGCGCGTGCGGGCCGTGCCGGAAGTCGTCGCCGCGCGGGACGGCTTGTAGATCCGTGCGACGGCGTCGCCCGGGAAGGTCGAGCGTCCCATCGAAAGGGGCTTCTGCCGGTTGTCGTTCGACGACCACCCCCGCGGGATTGGTGCTCTGGTGGATCTGTCAACCTCTTTCCATCGTTCATCCTCCCTGTCTGGCATGGATGCTGCCGGCGGGGCCCTACAGCCGGCCGCCGGCGCCTGCCACGCGTCAGCTCTTGATGGCGATGCGCTTTCCCTGCGACTGCGCCTTCTCGCTCTTGGGCAAGGTCACGGTCAGCACACCATTGCTGAAGCGGGCATCGACCTTGTCTTTCTTGACCTCGTAGCCGAGCGGGAGACGGCGCTCGAAGCGGCCATAGAAGCGCTCGGAGAACTGCCTGTCCCTGTCCTCCGTTTCGGAACGCTTCTCGCCGTTCAGCGTGAGTACGCCGTCGTCGAGCAGGACTTCGATGTCCTTCTCCTCAAGACCGGGCACCTCGGCCGTCACCTTGACCTCCGTCTCGCCGTCGGAAATCTCGACGCTTGGCCAACCGCCGCCGAAGGCGGAAGCGCCACTGAAGGCAGGTAGGGTCGAACCGAAGCCGCGGAAGACATCATCGAACAGCCGGTTCACCTCACGATGCAGCGCCAGCAACGGATCACGGTCGCCAGCGCGGAATAAGGTCGCCTGATTGCCGTTGTCGCGGCCCCAAGGGATCAGATCTCGAACGCTCATTTTTTCTTCTCCTTTCGTTCGTTGTGACAATGCACCATTCGGCGCCGGGCTCATGACCCGGCGCCCGCGCGCGAGTGCGCTCGCGGAATGCCCTAGGCGGCCGGCTTCTCAGCCTCGATCTGCTTCGGCGAGGAGTTCGGCGTCGCCTTGCCGCTCGTCGCGATTTCGATCTGGCGCGGCTTCATCTCTTCAGGAACTTCGCGCTTGAGATCGATCGTCAGCAGACCGTTGACCAGGCTGGCGTTCACCACCTTCACGTGGTCGGCCAGCTCGAAACGGCGCTGGAACGCGCGACTGGCAATGCCTCGATGAAGATACTGGCCATTCTCCTCGCCCGCCTTGTGACCGGACGCCATGAGCGTGTTCTGCTCCTGGGTTAGGGTCAGATCGTCCTGGCTGAAGCCAGCTACCGCCATGGTGATGCGGTAATCGTCCTCGCCGAGCTTGGCGATGTCATATGGAGGCCAGCTGTCGATGGTTTCGCCGCGGCTCGCGGCCTCAAGCGCGTTCAGCATTCGGTCGAAGCCGATGCCCGACCGAAAAAGTGGAGTGAAATCGAGAGTGGTTCTCATAGCCAAGGTAGAGGACTACCTTAAGGAACTGCTGGCCGGAGCCCTCGCCGAGCAGGTTTCCAAAGCCTTTTCCAAGCAAGCACCGGCGAGATCCGGTCCGAGTCCCTTCGCTGACATGCCAGGCGACTACTTCGATCCGCCATCCAACGCGTTCGCCGAGTTGTACGGTGCAACTCGTATTTCAAGCGATCCGGGTTTCAAGGGGTCCGACGGCGCGAACCCGATATCGGGCGACATCTACTTCGAAGGAACATTGCCCAAGTCCGCCAAGAGTGTCGTCGTCGGCAAGTCGATCTTGGCTGTAATGAGCCCGATTTGTGACCTGGTCGATCGGGGTGACAAGCCCCCAGCCGCCAAGTCGGTTCTGTTGCTTCGCGGCACCCTAGCTCACTCTCTAAAGGGAACCTCCGGGCCAAACCCGATAGCAATTGGTTCGCGTCTGTACGAAATCGATTGGGACCTAAAATTCCCACAGGCCTTGAAGATTGAGGACCTGAAGCAGAAAGTCGAAGGCAGCGATCTCAAATGGGTTGGTCGCCTCCGACAAGAGCATTTCCTGTCGCTGCAGGCGGACTACCTTGCCTCGCTTGGCCGAATAGGCGTGCTCAAGGCGCCAGCCCATTTCGAAGCTCTTGCCGGGCGAATTTGCATTCGGGAAGGAAATGTGGAAGCCCCTATTGGAGATCCCTTCAAGGCCAAACAACAGTTCGCCTTTCTGAGTCGTGAGCATAATAAGCCAGTGGAGAAGCAATCGGTCTTCTTCACCGGCGAGTTTGTGGTCTGGTTCCTCGAACAACTCAACACGATCCAGAATGATACGAGCCGTGTCGCTGCCACCAAGGGCAAGGCGAAGACGCTGATTGAGAAGCTCAGCCCGGTCGTAGAGCTGCAGAAAAACCGAACGCTCGCCCAGCATAAGTTCAACGATGTCTTGTCCGTCACACTTGTGGCGGGGACAACAGCGGCGGCAGCGAAAACGCAAGAAATTCAGATTCTTTTATGGCGGGTCTAGTCTCAACGAGGCCAGTCCCAAATGCTCAACTCAAGGCCTTGGCGGGCCGACCGCCAGTCGTCCGCTATGACGCCACACGGTATGCAAAGGGCACCGGTTCAAGATGTGGGGAACGTTTGTAGCGCTCTACCGCTACCAACCCCCGACTTTGACAATCGGCGAAGCAGTGGCCGAAGGCGACCATCCTATTTACAGGTCGCGACCGCGATTTGCCGAACGGACTGATCAGCTCTCTTCCTTCTACGATGAGTGGGGGCTAACCGAGGCCGGTCTTATTCGTAGAACCTTGGATGAAGCGGTGAAAAGCGACAGCCTCTCCTACCCTCCTCGCGGCCTCTCACGCGAAGAAGCCGCCCGATATGTTGGCGTGGGCATAACCAAATTCGACCAGATGGTTGCTGACCGCCGCATGCCGAAGCCGAAGAAAGTTGACGGTCGCGTGATTTGGGACCGGCTCAAACTCGAAGCGGCCTTTGGCGAACTACCTGGAGACGATGAAGAAAATATCGTCGACTTCCTGTTGCAAGGGAATCATCGCAGGGAATAGATTCGTTCTGCCATGACCGACAAATATCCCGGCCTCTCCTCCTACACCGACCGCCATGGCAAAGTTCGCTGGCGCTATCGGACGAAGGAGCGTGTGGTTAGTCTGCCAGCCCCCAATCAGGCGGGTTTCAAGGAGGCCTATCAAGCAGCGGTCGAGGGCCGGAAAGTCCCAAAGGCTCCCGTCGTCCGTATGCCCGGAGCCGCCCTGCCCGGCACGTTTGGAGCGGCCTTTCAGCGGTTGAAAATCTCGGTCAAATGGCTGGCGCTTGACGAAGCCAGCAAGCGCAAGAACACGCAGCTGATCGAGGAGTTCCTAGAACTCCGGGTGGTCGCAGATCACCCGCTCATCTGGCGGGATGTAGCGGTAAAAAACCTTCGACGTATCCATATTGAAGAGCTTCTTGGCCGCTTCATCGCCACCCCACATAAGGCCAAGCACCTTTTGGTGGGCATACGCAAGCTGGTCTATGTCGCGCTGCGGCAAGACTGGATCGAAATCGATCCCACAGCGGCGGTCGAATGGCGTCCCGCCTATGCCGGTTGGAAAGCTTGGTCGCGCGAAGCGATGGCGCAATTCGAAAACCGTTGGCAACTCGGCACCGCGGCACGCACTTGCTACGGCTTGGCGCTTTGGCTGGGCAACCGTCGCGGCGATGTCGCGGGCCTGCGCTGGGATCAGAGGGTCACCCGCCGTGTCTTCATCGATGGTGTCGAACGTCACTTTGACGGGTTTGATATCGTTCAGGGCAAGAACAAGGGACGAACTGGCGGCAAGCGGCTTTTCGTGCCGATCACACCGATGTTGTCTGAGATCCTGGATGCGGCCGACAGGCGCGGCGAGACCGTTCTGGTCAACGGCTATGGTGAGCCGTTCTCCGCCAAGTCGCTGACAGGAATGATGGCGCATTGGTGCAAGCTTGCGGGTCTGCCGAAGGGGTTGACCCTGCATGGACTGAGGAAGTCGCTTGGTGTCTATCTGGCAGAGGCCGAGGCCTCGACCAGGCAGCTCATGGACGTGCTCGGTCACGACGATATCGATCATGCCGAGCTCTATTCGCGCGAGGCGTCGCAGGTTCGGCTGGCGGTGCAGGGGATGGATCGAGTCGTACGCTTGGTGACGCGTAAGCCGATGCTTGGCGAACCCATTGGCGAACCTCGTGGCGAACCACCCCATAAACTATTGATAAATAACGACAATGGTGGGCCCGGAGGATGTGCCGGGACCGTTGATTTCATTGGCTTTCTCGTGGGCCAAAATCAGAAATCTTCCCGTATCGCTCCGTATGGTTCCGCGCCTAAGCAAAGGACGCTGCACAAGATGGGGCTTCATGCAGGTCTGAGCCCCCGACCACTGTGGCGAGCGAGCAATCTTGGGTGAGATGAGCAATGCTGGCCGCAAGCTCCATAGGTCCACCTAGGTGTTCAAGCACCTGGCGGGCAAGCGACTCCGACTCCTCCTTGGAAAGAGGCGGCACGTCGATGACGCTCAGACGGTCTCCAGAAAAGGAATAGCTGCTTGCCTGGGCCCGGATATGCTCAACTCCATATCGTCGGAAGACAATGAGCAATTTTACACGACCCACGTTGGCCGCGGCGTAATTGAACAATGGCTGGAGACTTGTCGCTGTCATGAGCATCATCGACGACGAGGAGCAGGTCACCGGAACCAAGCTCTTCTAGAGACACCTTGGTGATCTCCATTGTCGGTGAGACAAGCCTGATCCTAGTCGCAGACTGATCGGCGGCGATTTGGTCCAGAATGGCTTGGAGCTCGAGATTTGCCGCCGCCGCCAGACCCCGTTACCAGCGTCACGCCAACGTCCGATTCTTGTGTGCTTCCAAGGCTTCAGCAAGGGGAGCTTCTCTGCCGACCAGCTGCCAAGTATGGGTGAACAAGGTTTCCTTGCGTGCGAGAGCCGCAAAGAATTCCTGAGCCGTTTCCCACGGACTTGTGGGAGAGACGCCGAGAAGGCTATTGTCGATGTAGTTATCAGCATCCCAAAGGCTTCGGGTCGTTCCTAATATTCGGTTCAATCCGCTCAATGACGGGCTCGAACGCGGCATTAGCGACTTCGATGAGCACAGATCGATCAGCCCCGGCGACTGGCAGGGACGCAATGATGGCATTGGGATCCATGAGAGGATGATCCTTTTGGAGTGGCGTTTGGGACATCAGCCTGCGGTCGTCATGCCGACGGTGGTTCTTAGTGTGGTGGCCAATCGAGCCCAGGCGCTACCCTATGCTTACATGCGCACAGGCAGGATACGTGAGAATTTCGCAGATGCGGTCCAAAGCAGATGGGGCAGCACCTGCGGGCAGTCCGTCATCCAGGTCCTGCAAGGTGGGAGCTGAGTTGCTTACCTCAGCAGTGCCGCTCGCCCGCGCTATGGCCGGCAGTTCTAAGCTTTAGAGGAATAATGCGGGGCCGTTTTCGGATGAAAACGCCGATTGCCAAACGCCGCACCGGCTGGAATTTTTCGCGCTCAGCCTCTCCGTAAGCCGTAAAAGCGCGGAAAATTACGTGTCGCTGAATTTTCCGCGCTTTTGGATTCACGAGCGGGAATTTTCCGCGCTTTTAAACTGATCGGAGCTATTTAAATCGCTTGAGAATCCATCCGTTGCTACAATATCAAAGAGCGCACGGGGCAGACCGACACCAACTGGAGGCAAAGCAATGGAAGAGATTCAGAAGCGCCGCGTCGGCCGCCCAATTGGCAGCGGCGTCAAGAACAACGATCAGGCCCTTGCCAAGGTCGCAAGTATCTTGCTGGATAATCCTTCCATGAAGGCGACTTCAGCCATGAGGCGGGTCCTCAATGATATGTCCAGCTCGCGGAGGGAGACAGACGTTACCTTGATCCGTCGATGGCAGGGGCGCTGGAAGCTGAACAGACAGAAATTCATGAACGAAGCGGCGGCAACGAGAGCTGCAAGGACGGCGAGAGCGCCCTCGCGCACGACGTCATCGATCTCCGACTCGGCTAGCGAGTACCTTATGCGGAAAGCCAAAGAGACGGCGAGTATGTACAATTTTTCGGAAGCATCTGCTCTCCAAAAGGCCGCGGCTGGATACCTCGATACGCCCCTCAGGAAAGAGGTACATGGTGTTTTAGACTCACTGGCGCTGAGGACGGCGCTGGGTCTTCACGAATCGTCCATTCAGCGAGAATTGCGGCGCATGACGGATTCCACTGTCATGGAACGATGCTGAAAGCCTTGGAGGAGCAGGATCGCTTCCTTGCCGAGCTGAAAAAATGGGGTTGAGGCTACAAAAACTGCCCAATAACGGCAATTGACGCCAAGGCAGCGCGCGACCGGTTCGCGAAGGACAGATTTCGGCCCCAGCCGGGACTGAAACGACGCATTTTGTAGGTATAATTTTCTAAGATGGCGCTTTTGCAATTGACGCCTGCAAGGGTGCCTCATGCTTGCGCCGTAAAACGCAACACGAGCGCAGACGGTTCAGTCTGTCGTTTGAACCTGGAATCTGGTGAAGGCAACCGAACCAATGGACAAGATCACAATCGACTTCTGGGGCTTTGCAATAACGGCCGAAGGGTTTTACGGCGTCTTGGCCGCGTCGGGGCTGGTGATGGCCATTGTCATTGTGTTGAAGGTCGGGAGGCGTCGGGGTACCTAAGGCTGCTTCTCGGCAAGACGGAGGGCATCGATGTGCGAAGCCAGTATGACATTGTTAAAGATTGGGCACTCCTATCCGACGACGAGGCGATGGAAGCCGAGATCGAAGGCACGGCAAGGACGCTACCACGTCGGTCGCCTAGTGTCCCTTGGAAGTGTCTGGCAATCGTGAAGATGCCGAATATCGATTCTGGTTCGATCTGTTTTTGAGACTTTCCAGAAAGGACGACGTCGGGTGGGCTTAGCCCGTAGGAGACTAACCTAACCAATCTGTCCCAGTTCGCATGGGACGCCACTCCCGCAAACGATAGCGGCTGCTCTTCGTGCTTCACACGCTAAGCTGTAAAGTCAAAGCCGACGCCGTACCTCCGTTCTATGACCCACTCGGGGACCAGCATCCCGCCATCGGCCAACGCGTTGCCTTTGCGATTGGCAAAAGGATTGGCGGAAAGGGCCATGAACGAGGATGACGACACCCTCTTCTTGGTCTTCGATGAAACCGAACAACCCGAAAACGCCGCCAGGTGAGAATGATGGCGAAGCGCCAGAATAGCATTGGTCTCCTTAGCCTCGAACCTTCCGCCAAGGCGGACTACCCCAAAGACTTGACGTCGCAGTCCTCCGACGGCGGAAGCCTGCGCCCGTATCGTTGGTGAAGACGAAACGATTGTTTCGAAACTTCAGGAACGAGGGCCACGTTGGCGGAACCGGCCTGACAGTTCTCACGTGGATAAGCACGTCGTCATGCTCCCGAGCGTCGGGGGCATCTACGACTGCGTAGTGAGTATGAGTTTCGGTTCTGCCGTCGGCTACCGCCATAACCACGTCAAACCGACTCGGGGGTCGCAGATGCGCAACTGAGATCGCTATAGCTTGCACATCATCCCCAGAGCTACGCTCGCCAAAGTACAGATTTGCCGCGCAGTTCAGTACCTGCTGGTGGTTGCACGCAAGAATGTCCGCCGTATTTGACACATCGATCCAGCCACCGACGTGCTCGGCTTGATAGACGTCGCCATCCAGGAGAACAGCCAACAGCGTTGGCGAAAGCGGCAGGAAGAGAAGCGCACCTGCGCTGGAGATTCCAAAAGATCTGTGCTGCGCATGCCTGTGCTGTTGATGCCAGCGGTTGGCGAGAGCAGCAGGGTCATCTGATGTGAGAAACGGCACCGAGGTAAGGTTGCGAACAACCCGCACCTTTAGATCGTCTACGACGCTCATCGTTTTGGCGTAGTGATGCATCGCCGAGATCACCGCACTTTTGACGGCCTCCTTGAAAGACGGTTGTTCGAAGTCCGCACCTTTGACTGACGTGGCAGCGAAAGCAAACTCCGCGGATCGACGCGCGGCGGCTTCTGTGCGGACATGCTGCAGGTAGGCGAAACGCCTGAGGATTGTGGCATGAAGATCCTTGATGACCGCACGTGGCTTGAGCAACGACGAAACGCAGTCGCCATAGTGTCCCTCGACGGTCTGGATTGCGGTTTCGAGCCTTGGGTCCTGCCCGTAGAAGTAATCCCTGGAACACTGATTCTTCACCGGGGCATCGAAGAATGATTGGTTGCGATCAAGGTTAAACAGGTGAATGGCTTTGCCTTCGGCACACACGCTGAAGGGCGATAGATGTACCCGGGGAACAAAGTGCTGGTTCTTGTTCTCCGCCATGCAATTGAGCGATCCGCCATTCCGGCACTGCCGTGGGGGCGCTCAAACACCCGCGCCAAGCCGTTGCTATCACACAGAGCTTCCAGCGGGAATGTACGTCTCAGGCCCGCCCTTCCTGGCACTCAATCGAAGAGACGTGACGAACGCCGTCGCAGGGTGGCGTTCGTTTCACGAAGCGTCAGACTTGGATGCGGCCGACGCGCTGTCCCGGGAGGACGGCTCCAAAGGAGACGGCGTGCAGGGCTGGCTTGTCCCCAACACGGGAGCGCAGCGAAGGAGCGGGCAGGAACGGGACAAGACGGCCGCGCCGGCTAGACCCGAGTAACCTTCCGATACCATGCCAAGGCGTCCGAAGGCCGGCGAAAAAGAATAGCGGTCGATCCTCGCTCAGGGCGAACCAGTAGTTCCGCTGAACATGAAGTCGGCGCGCGAGAAAGTGCCATCCGTGCGGTTTTATCGAACACGGGGATATGCTGCGCGATCTCCCGTTCCTTGACCAACCAGGCGAGGTTCGCTGCCGATCCGTAGGCGCTGTCGGCGGCCAGATGCGTCGGCTTCTGGGCCGCAAGCGGACTATTTGTTTTCGGGTTGGCCGGTCTAGAAACGGACTAACACGTCCAGCATAGCGCGGACCGCTTGGCGCCAACAGCCGTCCTGAGAACTGTCCGGTTGACTCCCCGCGGTTCGCAAGCGAATTTTCATCCAGGAGGTCGACAGATCTAACGGCGCGGGTCAACGGCGAAGGCGACCTGAATAAGAGCGTGCCTGCCAACACGATCCCCACGGAGCAATCACCGATCCCTAACTAGGGACGTCGCAAACCCTCCAGCCCTCTGGCTACCCAATTCGCGCTCTGTGTATGCGGTGAACTGTAGCAATCTCTGCCAAAAGAGTTCTTCAACCCGAGTCGAGGCAAATTCTTTGGACAGTTCTCCGATGCGTCTTGCAGTGTAGCGGATGTGGCTACACTCGTCGCCACTTAACTTGCATAGCGTTCGACCCAGCATGTCTAGGTTACGGTGCGGGCAATATGCCTCGAGCACGGGCTCCAACAACTTCTGGTGAATGCGGGTCCTCACCTCACCGAGGTTCACCTGAATCAAATAGTCGAGCACCCTCCAGGTTTCGAGGCTAGCGGCCTCGACCTGGCTGTGCTGCATGGGGGGAAACTGGGTCTCAACGGCCCCGCGCACATTATCTGGCAATGCGTCTGGAAATACCAGATCGGCGAGACGAAGGTACATTCGGCAATGACCTGCCTCATCCTCGACATGCTGGCTCAGATCGTCAACAAGCCCGGCACTTGTGCAAGCGTTGGCAATCTTCGCTAAGTCGCGGGAACCCTCGCCCTCTTTGATCGCATTCGAGACAAGCGACTGCAGCACCCATACCGGGTTCTCAATATGCGACCTAAAACTGTTGCCGTAGTCGGCGAGGAAGTATGGCGGCACGTGACGTGCAACAGCGTCGCCAAACAGCCGAAGGTAGTCGCGCGTTGCTATGTCGCCTTGTTCGTCAAGGGCAGTTTCAACAAAACGCGCGACGTAGTCCATTGTCATTTTTCAACTTCGAGCGGGCCATTGCAAGCGATAAAAGGGGCCATGCCGTCCTTGAAGGGTGAACTGCTGATACCGATTATCCCTGCGTTGATGGCAATGTTGTCGACCTTCAGGGTTGTCCCATCGACATAACCGGAAATGCGTATGCCTTTACCTCCAGCGAGGGACCTGAGGGCCTTAGCTTGATCTTCACTCAGTTCGAAGGAAAGCGGTGCTTCAGACATAGTCGAAAACTCCTTTGCCATAGAATTCACTGAACGCCGTTATAATTGCAAATCTTGCGATGGGAGACAATTGCAAAAGGACACGCTTCAAAGCAGAAGCGCCGCCAAACTCTTCAAGGTCAGCCAAGAATGTCCTAGTATCCGCCACAACGATTGCAGGACGCTCCCAACGCTCTTGCCCAACGCTGTAAATGATCTCTGCCAAGTGGTTATCGAACCACCAACGCGACACCGAAATGCTAACTGAGAGGGATTGGACGTAATGCCAGTAACTGGGAGGGATATGCAGGAGGTCGCATGGACCGACGATTGCATGACGTAACGACGGCACGCGTTGCCAGACATTGGGGTCCGTCGGCGAGGCATCGCAATGGTGCCCTCGCACTGTGGCGCCGTCCGTGAGCGCGAAGGTATCCCGTGGGTGGCAGACTGCAACATATTTCCACCCAAACAACTGAATGAAGTAATTATGGTTCGTGACGTAGTCGTTGTGGTTATCTTGATGAAAGGTTTGCACCGTTCCTGGCGGACCGATCCATATGTTGTCGAAGTATGCCGGCTCGCGTGATCGAGGTGAAACAGGCAATCGATGCGCGATGTCGACGAAGGACGCGTCACTCTGCCTGAGATAAAATTCAGTTGTGTCGAGACCAGCGAGATAATCGCCCAATCTCTGTTGCGCCCGGAGGTTCCGCCATCGTTCCTTATGCTCGAGCGTGACCAAGCGCGTCCCATGCCGTGCCGCGATACGCTGGGGTGTGAGGAGGGCAGCAAGTTCATCCAGAGCGGAAACGTCTCGCGACACCCAGGGAGTTTCCATCAGCTCTGCTGCGCACTTCATTCCGATGATGGGGATGCAACCTATTTCCCGAAATCTCACATCGGGACAAACGTATGACAAGTCTGGAGGAGCCGTCTGCAACATCCTCAGCCTCCAAGGGCAGCAACATATCCGCTTGGCAACTGGTCAGCATCGAACGCGGTCCAAGGGATATGATAGTGCACTCGGCTAAGATCCGACTGCCCATTTGCTTGCCATCGTTCCCGATGGGCTGCCAAGGTGCCGGCAAATTCGAGGCCCAGATCACCGAACACGACTATGTCGCGGCCGTGATAAAGCGCGCCCGAGCGGCGCTCGCTATCGATGAGACCGAAAGAGTAGTGTGTGAGGTCGAATGTACGCTCGACGCCTAGGTTCACAGCGCGGAAATTCGGTTCAGCGCCAAAAAGGTAGCTCCGGAATGCCAAAGAATCCAAAACAGGGTGACCAAAGCCTCGGCCCTTTTCAATATGCAAGAAGGACTTCGGTCGCGGATCAATAAGCTTTTCAAGCGGGATGTACCATGTGTCCTCATCTGCAATGGAACCGGTTGTAGGGACGGACACGGACATCCTAGCGCCGACCGTGAGTAGTCCTTTCTCGGTTGCTAGGAAGATCGTAAAGCAGTCCCCGCCACCCGGAATCGCTACAGGCATAGCGAGCATGCCTCCCGGCACCCGCAACGCCTCGCGAAGCAGTCGCGGGATGCCACGAAACGCAGAAGTGGCTATTATGACGTCGAAGAGACCCAGCTCGGGTAGTCGATCGACCCAATCACCTAATTGCACGCGCACACCAGAAGTGCCGATGAGGGCGCGCTGTGATTGATCGAAGAGGTCGGGAATAATCTCGCAACCAAATATCAGTGGGACGTCTCCTTCCCTGCCGGCTAGCAAGGAGAGTACTGACACCAGATAACCAGTTCCTGTTCCAATTTCGTATATGCGCTTCCCCCTCAGATCGCCGAGTTCTCTGATTATCCACCTAAGAAACGTTCGATCCGATATTGCTGAGAGAGTTGTCCCATCTGCGTCTGAGAACGTTCGAATAGGACCATCAAAACGCTCATGCCCCCTCGGGGCAAATCGCGCTATGTCCACCCCCGCGAAAGCGGCGTTGATGTCAGTATCGCCCATGGCACTAGGTTTAGCTAATTGATCTTACCTTAAGCTAATAGAGAGCGTCAGTTCGCACCGCGATGCAAGCACTTTTGCCAATACTAGTCTCCAGCTATCCATTTCAGTTGAACCCACATTCCATGCCTGTTCATGGCGCGACCGCGACGGCGCGCGTTGTCAACCGAAATGTCTGCTTCCGGGCAGAGGTAAAGTTCGCCTCTATGGCCGACACGAGGCGCAAAAGCTGCCAGGCGGCGTTGGGCCGTTGCAGGTTGGCAGTTTTAAGGCACAAATAGTCGGAAACGAACGTTGAGGCACCCCGCTAGGCATAGTCGTGACCTGACCCAAAGCTACCGTTTCGGCCAACACGGAAAAGCCCTCCAAAAGGGCCTCGCACTCAGTTCGCCATAGGCCGATTGCAGTGCGACGAATAGATCGCTTGCTGCGCTCAAACCCGGCTACAGCGAGAAATTCGCTACTGGTGCGGCATCGTGATGCCGGCCGCGGTCGGCGGCAGCGTGGTCGGTGCCTGCCAATTAACGTCGACTTTGCCCGACGCGGTCAGCCCTTGCGGGAGAAAGGCGGCCTGATCGAGCCTAACGACAAGGACGTAGTCACGGCGCTGTCCTGTCGGTGTGATCTGGATCGACCCCTTCTGTCCCAGCGTTGTAGGGATCTTGCCCTTGGTCAGTTCCAACTTGAACCACAGGGGGACCGTACCTGAAAACACCGGCGTGACGACATGGGCGAGCATGTAGATCGGCTGCGTGAGCCGCACATGGTAGGTTGTGCTGTCGCCATTGGGCGTATCAAGCGATGTCGACCCCGTCGCCGACTTCGCGCCCAAGGTAACCAGCGCGCCGCCGATTGGAATGGTGCCGCTTATCTTGCAGAACTCTACTTTGCCGCCGACCACTAAGCCGGCAAGGCCAAGTGTATTTTGAATGCGAAAAGCGAGGCCGTCATTCTCATTCCAGCTGTGATCGATATGATCGACGTGGAGCGCGCCGTAGAAAGCTTCGTTGAATGCCGGCACAACCTCGAAACCAATGCGACCTGGAAGCGGCCAAGGGCAATCGGTCCAAGTTCGAGCGATATAGCCCGAGTAGCCGTACGATTGATCGTCATCGTGCGATCGTTAAATCCAAGATTGTTGAATGCCTCGATCGTGTCTTCGATTGGCCTTCCGTGACGTCGAACTGGACATCCTGGCCTGCGCGCCCGCGGTACGGTGCCGCCATTCTTGAAGTGACCAGTGTAGCGCTCGCGGGGAAATAGGAAGCCATCGCTGCCGATTTAGTATTTCTGAAGGTCGGATTATAGTCTTTGCAGGCCATCTCGCTCAGAATAATTCGCGGCGGAGGGCACGTAGCAAAGATGGGTTCGCAAGCTCGATCAACGGCATCTTCTCTGTCGAAACGCCAACAGTGACGCGCAGTAGAACCGCGAAGGCGTGACGAACGAGATCGAGAGAGTGATCGTCGGCCCAATAGTCGCTGGACGGTCTCTTGCGCGTTCTCGCCCAAGTTGGTGGCACGCCATGAGCGATGTCATTCCTGATCGCAAATGCAAGACTGGCCGCATTGGACCATGTCTGAAGAAGGGTGCGCTCGTCTCCCGCTGGCAGCGGTTGACGCGAATGTTTCAAGCATCCCGATCAAATCAGAGATCATCTTCGCGTCGGTCTCGGGTCGAATGCCCTTTGGATTGACGCCCTTGAGCTTCCACAACGCCGCTCCAGGTGATGTTCGATGCTGGCGGCGAAGATGATGATCGGCGCAATGCGCTGGCCAACCAGCGGCTTCAACCCAAGCCGCTCTTCGAGGGTATCGGCCCTTCCATAGGTCATTCGCGATCTCGCGACACCTTGCCCGGACGGGGCGGACCATACATTTTTGCGGCAGCATCCTTCAAGATCCATTGTCGAGCATCCGCTCCGCCGGCAGCTTCTTGAGCCGCGCGTTCTCGTCCTCCAGCGCCGTCAGGGGACGGGCGTCGGACAATTCCATCCCGCCAAACTTCGCCTTGAACTTATAGAAGGTCGCTGCCGAAATGCCGTGCTTGCGGCAAAAGTCCGCCGTATTCGCACCGAGAATGTCTCGGGGCTTGAAGATCGATCAATCGAACCAACGTTGTGGATAGGTGGCAGAGCGGTCGATTGCGCATCCCTGATAAGGAGGTGGACCTTCATCGGTCTCGTGGGTTCGAACCCCGCCCTGAATTAGAAAAGCCCGCTCCTGGATTCAGTCGAGCGGGCCCTTAAAGGCTATTTTGTTTTCGGCTATGGTCCGCGGGTCACTTCGATGTCGACCGTCCGGATGGGCCCATTTCCCTTGCGTTTTGGCCCTTCGACATTCTGCTGTTTGAAGACATTGGAAACATCATTTCCGTTTGACCCTCAACCCGCTTGCGGCCAAGCTTTTGTGGCGAAACAGCCGGCTGTCTTCCTACTTCCGGAAGATCTATCATCCCCCAGGCGTTCGACGGGCGTCTTCTAAATCTGGACTTTAGGAACTTGCTTTGAGCGCGGGCCGACCTCACCCTCGGATGCAGCCTCTCTCAGCATCGGTGCCGTTGGTGGATCAAGGCAAACCAAAACGCCAATCTCTGCGCTCTCCAGTTTGTGGATGGCGTCGACGCCAACGTGCAGTCCACCTTTTCGGACACAACCAGTTCGCCGGAAACCAAACTCCTTGGCGCTCTTCTGAATGAGGCCAAAACTGCTTCATGTCTGTCAAACCGGCGCTATTTCTTTTTTTTCACCCTTTGCGTAAGAGCGGATCCCGCGACCGATTTGACTGCCTTTGAGGAGCTGTTAGAACGAAGCAACTTGGATGCCGTCGAAGCAACTTTCTTGCTCGTAGTCTCATTGGGTTTCTTCGCCATTGGTTTTCCCCGCGCGGTTGAGTCGGAGTAATACGCATTGTGATGCGTCTGCAATCAACTGCCGGAGAGCACTGTCCCCAACTTTCATTTTCCAACACTCGGTCCGGTTCCGCAAACAACCAAGCGGAGCAGGAACTATGCTCGCCTTCATTGCCTTTCACCTTTTGTCGGTCGGCATCGGCTGTTCTGCCGTCCTCCGTGATCAGCCACGCTAAGGCACGCAGGAATTCGAAATATGCGAGCACATCTTCGATGAAGATGTTGGCGATGCAACGTTTCTCATCACAGTATTTGACAAGGTAGCCGTTGCGACCGCCGAGCCTGCTGCCGTTTAACCAAAGACCAAGTCTCGCTGTCCATGTCGGCAATCTCTCATGATTGGTGAGATCGGCGACGGCGTAACTGCGAAGCCGGCGGCGCTTCGCGTCCTCGGCTGTGAGCGTGATCTCGCGGCGCTTCGCCTCCGCCGCGATCTAGCCGCGCCGGCCGATTAACGCGTCAATTGGCGCAAGGTCATTGTCAGCGCGCAGCTTGAGATATTCGAGCATCGAGAAGCCTGCAGCAAGGATCGCCTGTCGGACCTTATGCAGCGCCTGCTCGATGGATCCCATTGGTGGTGCGGTCCTGACATAATCCGCAGTGAAATGCCCTTGAGTCTTCACGTCAGTAGGCGAGGATACGTGGTCGCAATTGAGGGCTGTACGAAACCTCGAAAAGTTGCGCGATTGTTGGCCAGTAAGGCAATCCATCCCGGTCACGCAAATGGTCAAACGGCAGCAGTCTTCCGAGGTCGATAAATTCAAGGGCATCGAAATTGGGCAGCCGGATCCACTTCTGGTTCTACCACACATCGCGTCGCGTCGAGTAGTGCGAACTGTTCGCCGGTCGCAGCTGCGAGAAATCGTTCCCCTGTCTGATACGACCGTCTATGAGATGGAACAGCGTGGCGAGTTCCCACGACGCTTCAATCTCACCGCCCGCTGTGTTGTTTGGGACTTGGCAGAAGTCGAAGCGTGGATCGAGGAGCGGCGGAATGCGTCATCTGTCGGAAAAATCAAGACCAAGCCTGCGCCTGACGTAAGACTACGAAAGGCAAGACCCGTCAAATCGGATCAAGGATAACCGCTGCCTCTGCAGGCGGCTGGAGTCTGGGCGTGTGCTTTTTGCCTGCCGCCCACGCATCGACCATGTCCGCCCATTCCTGCAGCATATGACGACGCTGCGGCTCATATTCAGCTCTGTTGTAGACACCTCGAGAGGACCGCCTGTCGTCGTGGGCAAGGCATTTCTCAATCCAGTCGCGATTAAATCCGATCTCGTTCAGGAGTGTTGAGCCGGTGCGCCGAAGGTCGTGCACTGTGAAAGGCGCGAGCGGAAAGTCTTGCTGCTTTGCCCGCTCGACAATCGCCGCGGTTACCCGATTGAACGTCGCGCGCGACATGGGCTCATCGGCATCGTAGCGGGACGGCAGCACATATCGGGAGTTCGCCGCACAAGTCTTGAGCGCGATCATGATATCGAGGGATTGCTGTGACAGGTAGACGTTATGCGGCTTCTTCCGCTTCATTCGCTCTTTTGGGATGCTCCAGACGGCGTTCTCGAAATCGACCTCGTCCCAAGTCGCCTCGAGTAGTTCACTCTTTCGGACCATCGTGAGCAGGATGAACTTTAGGCCGACCCGAATCGTCGGCAGCGTCGGCACGTTTTCCAACTCTTTCAGCATTATCCGGATTTCTGCAGGCGACAGAGCGCGGTCTTTCGCCTCGAACGTGGCAATTGAGGCTGGTCCCACCTCGTCCGCAGGGTTGGCGATCTTCTCGCCGTGCAGAATGGCGTAGCTATAGATCTGCTTCACGACATCGCGGATATGGACGGCGGTTGCCGGCGCACCACGATCCCTCACCTTTGCGCAGAGCGCCCGCAAGTCGTCAGGTGTTATTTCGGTTAGGAGTCTTTTTTCCCAAATCGGCAAAATGTCGCGATCGAAAATAGCCTTGCGCATCGAGCGGGTGCTATCCGCCATCTTCGCTTCCTTTAACCAGCGCTTGCCTTGATCCCCGAAGCTCGCCGTGCCTGACAGGCGACGCTTCTCGCGCTGCTTTTCTTGCGCCGGCGACTTTCCGGCTGCCACCATTTTTCGCGCGGCAAGGCAGCGGTCGCGTGCCTCTGCCAGCGTGAGACCTCCGTTCCCATATCGGCCCAGCGTCACAGTCTCTCTCCGACCATTGGTCCGGTAGTCGTACCGAAACGCAATCTGCCCAGTCGGAGACACCGCAGCGTACATACCGTCACGGTCGGCAACTTTGTACATTTTGTCTTTCGGTTTCAGCCGCTTAAGGGCAATATCTGTTAACATAATGACAGAGGATCGGATCACAACTTGGGTTTCTCGGCCGCCAATTTTACCGTCATTAATTTTTACCGTCAACTGTTAGGAACGATCATTGTATTTCAATGCTTTGATGGGCAAGAAGTGAGTGCGCTTGCAATCGGCGGGACGACGGTATTGCATGGCAGGAAAGAGAACGCTGAAACGCATGCCGTCAAATTTACCGCCAAATGATTCCGCTTCCAGGCGATAGATGGCGATAGATGCAGTAAGGAAAACACACTTATTTCAGAGGCTTATACAACTCTGATCGATACTTACCGAAAGCTAGCTAATGATGCACCTTTATTCCCATTCGATGGTGCCCGGGGGCTTCGACGTAACGTCGTAAACGACGCGATTGATGCCTTTCACCTCGTTGATGATGCGGGTGGCGGCGGCGCCCAGGAAGTTCATGTCGTAGTGGTAGAAATCGGCCGTCATGCCGTCGACCGATGTGACAGCGCGCAGCGCGCAGACGAATTCGTAGGTGCGGCCGTCGCCCATTACGCCGACGGTCTGCACCGGCAAGAGCACGGCGAACGCCTGCCAGATGGCATCGTAGAGGCCGGCCTTGCGGATCTCGTCAAGGTAGATGGCGTCGGCCTCGCGCAGGATCTCCAGCTTCTCGCGGGTGATGCCGCCCGGACAGCGTATGGCAAGGCCAGGACCCGGGAACGGATGGCGGCCGATGAAGCTTTCGGGCAAGCCGAGCTCTCGGCCCAGCGCCCTCACCTCGTCCTTGAACAACTCGCGCAGCGGCTCGACCAGCTTCATGTTCATGCGTTCGGGCAGGCCGCCCACATTGTGATGCGACTTGATCGTCACCGACGGGCCGCCGGAGAAGGAGACGCTTTCGATGACGTCGGGATAGAGCGTGCCCTGCGCCAGGAAGTCGGCGCCGCCAAGTTTCTTCGCCTCTTCCTCGAACACCTCTATGAACAGGCGGCCGATGGTCTTGCGCTTCTTTTCCGGATCGCTCTCGCCTTCCAGCGCCGAAATGAAGCGGTCGGAAGCGTCGACCAGGATCAGCGGCAGGTTGTAATGCTGGCGGAACATCTCCACCACGCTTTTCGCCTCGTCCTTCCGCATCAGGCCGTGGTCGACGAGGATGCAGGTCAACTGATCGCCGACCGCCTCGTGGATCAGGAGCGCAGCGACCGAGGAATCGACGCCGCCTGATAGCGCGCAGATCACCTTGCCCTTGCCGACCTGCTTGCGGATCGCCTCGACCGCCTGCTCGCGATAGGCAGCCATGGTCCAGCCCGTGCTGAGGCCGGCGATATGGTGGACGAAGTTGCTCAGCAGCTTCGCGCCGTCCGGGGTATGGACGACCTCGGGATGGAACTGCACCGCGTAAAACTTCCGTGCCTCGTCGGCAATCGCTGCGAAGGGCGCGCCGGTGGAGGTGCCGACGATCTTGAATCCTTCCGGAATGGCGGTGACGCGATCGCCGTGGCTCATCCAGACCTGATGACGCGTGCCCCTGGCCCAGACACCGTCGAACAGCGCGCAGTCGTCCTCGATCTCCAGGAAGGCCCGGCCGAACTCGCGGTGATGGCCGGCCTCGACCTTGCCGCCGAGCTGAGCGCACATCGTCTGCTCGCCATAGCAGATGCCGAGCACCGGAATGCCGGACGAAAAGACCTCGTCGGGCGCGCGGGGCGAGCCGATGTCGACGGTCGAGTGCGGACTGCCCGACAGGATGACGGCCTTCGGCCGGATGCGGCGGAAGCCCTCCGCGGCTGACTGGAACGGAACGATCTCGCAGTAGACCCCGGCCTCGCGCACGCGCCGCGCGATCAGCTGCGTGACCTGGCTGCCGAAGTCGATGATGAGAACGGTGTCGGGATGTGTCGTCATGGCGAGCCTTTAAAGAAAGAACCGATTCGGCGCAATGGTGCGCGTTGCGGCGTTCGGTCCTTGCCAAAACGCCTAAAGCGCGTCGCGTCGAACGGGCCCAGGCGACGAGCTTCAAGTTTCATCTGATGCATGTCGTTCTCCCAAAACCGCTGCGCACTTTTGGGCGACATGCATTAAGTAAGGCCGATCGCGCCGGACGCAATCGCCTGCTCTAGCAGACCTATCGCCGCCGCCAGCTTCTCGTCGATGACGTGCAGATACTCGGTCCAGTCGCCGACATGCCTGAGATCGACCGCGCCGTCGGAAATACCGCGCAGGCCGATCAGCGGCACGCCGAACAGCTGGCAGGCGCGCAGGCAGGCGAAGGTCTCCATGTCGACCATGTCGGCGTCGATCGCGTCATAGGCGGCCCCGGTGACGATGGCGCCTCCGGTCGACAGCGTCGCGGTCCTGATGCCGGGAATGACGAAGGGCAGCGGCACCGTCACGGGCAGGTCGAGGAACGGCGTCGCGCCCTTCGCGAAGCCGAGCGGCGAAGCGTCGATGTCGCGGTAACTCACCGACACGGCCTGGTAGATTTCGGTCTGTTCGAGCGTTCGGCTTCCCGCGGAGCCTAGCGACACGACGAGATCCGGCAGCGCATTCTCGGCCTTCAACGTGGCGAGCTCGGCGCCGAGGCGCACGGCGGCCTCGACCGGGCCGACGCCGGTCATCAGCGGCGTGAACCGCTTTTTGAGATGCGGACCGTATTCGGCCTCGGCCGCCATGACGAAGAGGACGGATTTTTCCCCTAACCGCGCAACGCTGGCCATGGATCACCCCTCGATGCCGTCGCGGCCAACCACCGTCATCATTGTGCCGGTCATGGTGGCGATCAGCTTGGCCTCGCCATCGGCGGCGAAAGCATAGGCCTGGCCGTCGGCAACAATGATGGTGCGGCCTGGCTTGGTCACCGAGCCGCGGAACAGGAAGCGCTCGCCCTTCCCCGGTGCGAGCAGGTTGACCTTGAATTCGATGGTCAGCACGCTGGAATTCTGCGGCATCAACGAGAAGGCGGCATAGCCGCAGGCCGAGTCCAGCGCGGTCGAGATGACGCCGGCATGCAAGAAGCCGTGCTGCTGGGTGAGCGAAGGGGCATAGGGCATCTCGATCTCGATGATGCCGGGCGTGACCAGCGTCAGCTCCGCACCGATGGTGGCCATGGCCTTCTGGCGGGCAAAGGAAGTCCTGACGCGATCCTCATAATCGGGAGCGGGTACGATTTTGGCTGCCATGGCCTTCGCCTCATTTTTGCTGGCGAAGCTTATTGCAGAGGCAGGCAGGACAGGCAATCTTTATGTTGCAGCGCAGCAAATGCCGGCCGCCCTCATGCGGCCCTGCGCAGGGCGTGGAAATAGAACCCGTCAGTGCCACTGAGCGCCGGCGACAGTGAGATGCCACCGGCTTCGCCAATACGCGCAGCGCCCTCGTGGCCGGGGAAACGGCCGTCCCAGAGCTGGCGGTGGTCGACCGGCGCAAAATCGCCGTGGCGCTCGCGGAAGGCGGCGACCTGCTCGCCGTTTTCGGCATCGAACACCGAGCAGGTGATGTAGACGAGCAGCCCGCCGGGCTTCACGAAAGCCTGCGCCATGTCGAGGATCGCCTGCTGCTCACCTTTGCGGGCATCGAGCTGTCTGTCCGTCAGCCGCCACTTGGCGTCCGGGCGCCGCCGCCAGGTGCCGCTGCCGGTGCAGGGCGCATCGATCAGCACGAGGTCCATGTGACCGGTGAGCGGCGCGAGTTCCGCAGGCTTGCTGACGACCTGGATGTTGCGGCTGTGCGCGCGGCGGATGCGCTCGAAGATCGGCGCCAGCCGGACCTTTTCCGCATCATGGGCGAAGACCTGGCCGCGATTGTCCATCTCTGCCGAAAGCGCCAGGGTCTTGCCCCCGGCGCCCGCGCAATAGTCGAGCACCTGCATGCCTGGCTCGGCGCCGGCGAGCGCTGCTGCAAGCTGCGAGCCCTCGTCCTGCACCTCGAACCAGCCTTTCTGGAAGGCGGGCTCGGCCTGGACGTTCGGATGCCTGCCGTCGCCATTGATCGGCGGGATGCGAATGCCGTGCGGCGCGATTGCGGCAGGTGCTGCACCGGTGCCCTGGAGTTCCGCCAGCACCTTGCCGCGGTCTGCCTGCAGCGCATTGACCCTGAGGTCCAGCGGCGGGCGCATCGCGAGAGCCGCGCCCTCTTCGACCCAGTCATCGCCATAGGCGTGCTCGAGAAGCGGCGCGCACCAGTCCGGAACATCGGCCCGCACGGCATCCGGCGCATCGGCGAGCCTGCCGGAGGCTGCCGCTTTCAGTTCGGCGGCGCTGAGCAGCGGCGGCGCGAATTTGTCGCCGTCGAGAGCGTCATTCAGCGACCGCGCCGTCGGGCCCCATTCCAGCAGCAACGCGCCGAAGCCGATGGCGCGCGGCGTCTCCTCGCCGAAGAGCCAGCCGGCCGAGCGCTTGCGGCGCAGCGCGTCGTAGACGATGTTGCCGATCGCCGCGCGGTCGCCGCCACCGGCAAAGCGGTGCGACAAGCCCCAGTCGCGCAAGGCGTCGGCCACCGGCCGATGCCGCCGGCCGATGTCTTCAAGCACTTCGATGGCCGCCGCCAGCCTTCCGCCCAGTCTCATTCCTGCTTCCGTCTATCGTTGCTTCCAGCCCTGCTCTTAGAGCCTTTCCGGCTCCGATTGAAACACTTCTCTTGCGGTGAAGCCAAAACGACCTGTCCCATGCCATCGTCCATGCAACAGGCGGAAGGTTCTTTTGCGGCAGTCGGCGGTCAGCGGATAACAAGAAAAACGCCTCGCACATGAAACTTCTCTAATGTCTTGACTGGCGGATGCAAAGCAAGACCACTGGCTTAACACTCAGCTTTCCAAGTTTTGCCGGCAGGAATACTCTTTCGCCTGTGATTCGCGACGCGGAAAACGCGTTTTGGCGGATCCCTATGAGGAGAGGGCAATGAAGACTTATCTGGCAGAAGTTCTAGGCACGTTTCTGTTGGTGTTCATAGGCACGGCCTCCGTGGTCACGGGCGGCTTCGGCGGCGCGCTGCCGCTCGGACAGGAAGGGATCGGCCTGGCGTTCGGCATCGGCCTGATCGCCGCGGCCTATGCGATCGGCCCGATCTCGGGCGCGCATCTCAATCCGGCGGTGACGCTCGGCGTGTTCCTTGCGGGGCGGATGCCGGCGAGGGAAGTCGTGCCTTACTGGATCGCGCAGATCATCGGCGCCATCATCGCTTCGCTGGCGCTGTGGATCATCGTCACCGGTCAGGCCGGCGGCCACACCGGGGGCTTCGGCGCAAATGGCTGGGACGAGGCGAAATGGGGCATCAGCTCGGCCTTCCTGTGGGAGCTGATCGGCACCTTCACCTTCGTCACCGTCATTCTCGGCGTCACCAACGCCAAGCACATGACGGCCTTTGCCGGCCTGGTGATAGGCCTAACGCTGGCAGGGCTCCACTTTGCCATGATCCCGGTGACGGGCACTTCGGTCAATCCGGCGCGCTCGATTGGCCCGGCGCTGTTTTCGGGCGGCGCGGCGCTCGGCCAGCTCTGGCTGTTCATCGTCGCGCCACTGATCGGCGGGGCGATCGCCGGCATCGTCGCCAAGACTGGCATCTTCGAAAAAGACTGATACGTAATGCAAAAGGCGCGGGCATGAACCCGCGCCTTCTCTTTGGGAGGATGAGACCTTTCAGTTTCGCTCCGTGCGCTTTAGTTGCCTTTATCCCGAAACCGGTTCCCGCTCTCGGGAGACATGCTTACTTTGCGACCAGTTCGAAGCGGTCGAGATTCATCACCTTCGTCCACGCCTTCACGAAGTCCTTGACGAACTTCTGCTTGGCATCCGCCGAGCCGTAGACCTCGGCCAGCGCACGCAATTGCGAGTGCGAGCCGAAGATCAGGTCGGCGCGGGTGCCGGTCCACTTGACTTGCTTGGTCTTGCGGTCGCGCGCCTCATAGACCTCATCCGAGTCTGGCTCGGAGCCGGCCGCCGGATCCCAGATGGTCGCCATGCTGAGCAGGTTGATGAAGAAGTCGTTGGTCAGCGTGCCCGGCCTGTCGGTGAACACGCCGTGCTTTGAGCCGCCATAATTGGCGCCGAGCACGCGCAGGCCGCCGACCAGCACCGTCATTTCCGGCGCCGTCAGCGTGAGGAGCTGCGCACGGTCGACCAGCATCGCTTCGACGGACATGGGCAGCCTGCCGCGGACATAGTTGCGGAAGCCGTCGGCCCTCGGCTCGAGTGCCGCGAAGGATTCGACATCGGTCTGCTCCTGCGAAGCGTCCATGCGGCCTGGCGTGAAGGGCACGTTCACCTCATTGCCGCCGTCCTTCGCGGCCTTCTCGATCGCGGCGGCGCCGCCGAGCACGATCAGGTCGGCGAGCGAGATCTTCTTCTCACCAGCCTGCGCCGCGTTGAACTCCTGCTGGATGGCTTCGAGCTTCGCCAGCACCTTCGAAAGCTGGGCCGGCTGGTTGACTTCCCAGTCCTTCTGCGGGCTGAGACGGATGCGGCCGCCATTGGCGCCGCCGCGCTTGTCCGAGCCGCGGAAGGTCGAGGCCGAGGCCCAGGCAGTTGAGACCAGTTCAGGAACCGTGAGGCCGGAGGCCAGGATCTTCGCCTTCAGCGCGGCGATATCCTCTTCGCTGACCAGTTCGTGGTCGATCGCCGGAATCGGATCCTGCCAGATCAGCTCTTCCTTCGGCACGAGCGGGCCGAGATAACGAACCACCGGGCCCATGTCGCGATGGGTGAGCTTGAACCAGGCGCGGGCGAAAGCGTCGGCGAACTGGTCCGGGTACTGGTGGAAGCGACGCGAGATCTTCTCGTAGGCGGGATCGAAGCGCAAAGCGAGGTCGGTGGTCAACATGGCTGGCGCGTGACGCTTTGACGGATTATGCGCGT